>JACQWM010000050.1 GCA_016209275.1 Candidatus Omnitrophota bacterium | reverse complement strand
GTCCAATGTCCATCCCGATCACCGTGTTCACTGCGATGGATGTCATCGCGGCACCTCCTGTCGGTTGGTGCCAGTATGACAGCGTTCAAGCGACCCAGCGTTTTCATGCTATCACCCCCTGCGTGGGGCTGCCTTCGGCAGCCCGTTTCGCCTCGCACGAGGCGAAAGAGGGATCGAGCGAGGCGAAACCGGCCAGCGGCCAACACGCAGGGGGTGGGATGATCGAACGACTCACGGCCACGGCCTGGGTGCCTCCCTGGGTTCGCCATGAGCATGCGGCCCGCTACGCGTTTGCCGCACAATATGTGCGAGGTAAGCAGGTGGTGGATTGCGCCTGCGGGGATGGCCGAGGCGCGGTGGCGTTGGCGCAAGCCGCAGCGCGCTCCGTCCAGGCGATCGATGTGTCATCCGAAGCCGCGGTCGATACCCGGGGGCGTTCAGCGGAAGCCGCCGTGAGCTATCACACCGCTTCCGCGACCATGCTCCCCATTGTGCGCCACACCATTGATGTCTACGTGTCGTTGGAAACCATTGAGCATGTGCCGTCCGAGCGAGGCTATTTGGCGGAGGTGTTGCGCGTGCTGACACCCGATGGCCTGTTCATTTGCTCAACGCCCAATCGCACGGTCACCAATCCCGGCACGCCGATGGCGCAGCATCCTTGGAATCCATTCCATGTGCGGGAATACACTCCGGATGAATTCATCTCGGCGCTGCAAGGCGCGTTTCACGCCATTGAATTGTACGGGCAAAGCCCCTTGTCGGTGCGATCCGTCAACCGGTTGGAGTGGATCGCCAAACGGCTTGGGGCAAGGGCCGCGGTCCGGGCCAATCAGCTGCGGAAACTCCCGCGGCTGGTCTGGTCGCCAGCAGTCCGCTATGCCGTGGCACCCATTCGGCCGTGGCAAGCGCCGGAGTATTTGATCGCGGTTTGCCGCCAGCCGCGGCCATCGCTGGTCGAGCCGGTCCAGCCCCCGAGCGTTTGATGCCTCCGCAGCGGCCGTCGAGTGTCGCGGTGATTCTCGTCAACCACCAGCAGTACGCGGACACCTACCTCGCGCCCTGTTATGAGAGCTTGTTGCGGCAAACCTATCCGGGCGAGCAGTTCACGGTTTTTATCGTCGATAACGGCGGCACGCCGGCCCAGCGCGCCCGCATCCAGCAAATCGCGCCGACCGCTCGGCTGCTGGCCAATGCGGACAACGCCGGCTGGAGCGGAGGCAACAACACCGCCATCAGCGTGGCGCTCACCGAAGGATTCGATCACATCGTCCTGCTGAACATGGACACGGTTGTCGATGCCCAATGGCTGGCTCAGCTCATGGCGATGGCCGAGCGCCGTCCGGATCTGCACATTCTGCAGTCGAAGATTTTGCTGCACGGCACCGATCGGATCAATACGCTGGGCAACCGCATCCACTTTTTAGGCTACGCGTACTGTCAAGGCTACGGGCAGCCGGCCGCCGCCTGCCCAATGCCCGCGGCGGTTGATTGTGTGAGCGGGGCGGCCATGCTCGTGAAACGCGGCGTGTTTGAGGCTGTGGGACGGTTTCGCGAGGAATATTTCATGTATTACGAGGATGTGGAATTTTGCTGGCGCGCGCGGCTCGCCGGGTTTAGCATCGGAATCGCTGAGTCGTCGCTGTGCTATCATAAATATCATTTCAAGATGCATGCACCGTTCTTGTACTATCTCGACCGCAACCGATGGATGGCCATGCTCACCTTGCTGCGCCTCCGCACGCTCCTCGTCATCCTGCCGTGCTGGATCATGGCTGAGCTGGTGATGAGCGTTTACTGGCTGCTGCATGGGCGGCTCAAGGCTCGCGTGTGGCTTCTCCTCCATTTTGTCAGGCCGGCGACGTGGCGCGTCATCTTGCACCGGCGCAGAGAGATGGCTCGATGTCGCCGTCGAAATGACGCCGAAATCGTCCGGCACTTCTCCGGAGTGGTGGATTTTTCCGCCATCGATCACGGCCTGCTGCATTGGGTGGCGAACCCGCTGCTGCGATTGTATTGGGGCGCCATGAAACGCCTGATCATCTGGTGAGATGATGCTGCGCGCGATTCAGCGGGCACTCGTCACGACCGTGATCATCGTCATCCTGCTGCTCGCGGCCGCCCTGTTCGCTGCGTTGCATGCGCTGCAGGCGTTTTCGTCGGAAACGCTGGTTGGCACCGTGACGACCCAACCACTCTCCGCCGAAGCGTTTGACCTGACCTATGTCCCTGCCGCCTCGCCGTTGCAGCGGCACACGGCTCGGCTGCACGGGGATCAGTGGGTGATTTCCGGCGGCATCGTCAAATGGCATCCCTGGCTGACCGCGCTCGGCGTGCCCAGCTATCATCGGCCGCGCCTCATCAGCGGCCAATTTTCTGATCCAGCCACACAGCGCGCCCGGTTTCCGACGGTCTATGAGCTGACCCCGAACGCCGACTGGGTTTGGGAGCTGCTCTACTGGATCAAGCCGCTGCTGCCCTTCATCGAGGCGGTCTACGGCTCCTCAGCCTACGTCTATGTCGAGCCAGGCATTACCCAATCCGTCTACGTGACCCCCTCCGGCTATCTGATCAACCGCTCTCCTCGCTGAGGTTGCGAACGCCGCCGTTCTTCGCTATAATAATCTTCTTGAAGGCATTTCTGTGTGCACGACACCCACGCCGACTATCCAAAGCAACGCTTGTCCGCTGGTCACGCCTTCCTGGCCGGCGGCAGTGCCTGATCGTATCCTACCACCAGCAGTAGTCCATGCTACCGTCACCTACGATATGTTGAGGTTGAGCGACGAATGATTCCACGCTATACGTTGCCAGTGATGGGGACTGTGTGGAGCGATGAGCATCGCTTGAAGGTGATGCTCGATGTGGAGCTCTACGTCCTGGAAGCGCAATCGCGCCTCGGCATCGTGCCTAGATCCGCCGTTGAGGCCATCCGCCGCAAAGCGCGCGTGAGTGCCGCCGGGATTTCCCACAAAGAAGCCAAGACTCAACACGACGTTATCGCCTTCATCGAACACCTGGAAAACCATGTCGGCGCCTACGGCCGGTACCTGCACTTTGGGTTGACGTCCAGCGACGTGCTGGACACCTCGCTGGCCGCGTTGCTGCGCGAGGCGAATGCGCTGCTGTTGGCGGATCTTAAGGTCTTGCAGTCATCGCTGGCGAAACAAGCACGCCGCCACAAGCATACGTTGATGATCGGCCGCACGCATGGGATCCACGCGGAGCCGACGAGTTTCGGCCTCAAGGTGGCGATGTTTTACGATGAGTTTCGACGGCACCTCGCGCGTCTTGAGCGCGCCGGAGAGGCGGTCAGCGTCGGAAAAATTTCCGGGGCGGTGGGCACCTTTGCCAACGTCGATCCCTCGGTGGAGCGGTATGTGTGCGCCAAACTGGGGCTGCGCCCGGCACCCATTTCCACGCAAATCGTGCAGCGCGATCTGCACGCCGATTATCTCAACACCCTGGCCTTGATCGGGGCGAGCCTGGAGAAGCTCTCGACGGAGATTCGGCACTTGCAGCGCACCGAGGTGGGCGAGGCTGAAGAGCCATTCGGCCACGGGCAAAAAGGCTCCTCGGCGATGCCGCACAAGAAAAATCCCATCACCTGCGAGCGCATCACAGGCATGAGCCGCCTGTTGCGCGGCTATCAGCTTGCGGCGATGGAAAACATCACGCTGTGGCATGAGCGGGACATCAGCCACTCCTCGGTTGAGCGGGTGATTCTGCCGGATGCGACGATTACGCTCGATTACATGCTCCAGACGATGACCAAGGTGATCGACGGGCTGGTCGTGCACCCAGATCGGATGCGCGAAAATCTGCAGAGCACGCGCGGGGTCGTCTATTCCGGCCAAGTGCTGCTGGCCTTGATGCGCAAGGGGCTCTCGCGCCAGCCGGCGTATGAGCTCGTGCAGCGCAACGCCCTGGCCGCGTGGCGCGATGGAGACAATTTCGTAGACGCCTTAGCCAAGGATCCTCAGATTCGTCGTCGGCTTTCCTCAGCGGAGATTCGTCGATGCCTCGATCCTCGCCGGCATTTGCGCTATGTCAACCTGATCTTCAAACGGGTGGGGCTATGAGCCAGATCGATATCAGATATCGAATTCGATATCTGATATCGCTTGTCTTGTGCGGGATCCTGTCGTCAGGCTGCATCCGCCGGTCGCTGACAATCACCACCGAGCCGCCAGGCGCCATGGTCTATGTCAACGATGAGTTGAAAGGGGAAAGCCCGGTGACGTATGACTTCATCTGGTACGGTTCGCATCGGCTGATCCTTCGCAAGGACGGGTATGAGCGCATCCAGGAGACCAAGTTCATCCGCTCACCCTTCTATTTCTGGATCCCATTCGATCTGGCGATGGAGCTGCTGCCGTTTCCCATTCGCGATCGGCGCGCCTGGTCATACACCTTGAACCCGCTGCCGACGATGGCGACTCCGATTCCGCCATCTGAACTACCTCAGGAGCCGAGCGATGATCAAACAAGGTGAGAAGCTCTACGAAGGCAAAGCCAAGATCCTCTATGCCACCGAGGATCCCACACAGGTCATCCAGTATTTCAAGGACGATGCCACCGCCTTCAACGCCCAGAAGCGCGGCACCATCATGGATAAGGGTGTGTGTAACAACAAAATTTCCGCCACGCTCTTCACCTATCTGGAAGGCCGCGGCATTAAGACCCATTTTGTGAAGCAGCTCGATGACCGCGGGATGCTGGTGCGTCGGGTGGAGATCGTGCCGCTGGAGGTGACCATCCGCAACATCACGGCCGGTGGCATGGCCAAGATGCTGGGCATCGACGAAGGTATCGTGCTGAAATCTCCGGTGTTTGAGTGGCACTACAAGAGCGATGCGTTGGGCGATCCGCTCATCAACGACGATCATATCTTGGCGATGGGCTGGGCTACGGCGCAGGAGCTGGCGCACATCCGCGAGCAGTCGTTCAAGGTCAACGAGGCGCTGAAGCAATTTTTTAGCCAGCGGCAGATCGACCTGGTCGATTTCAAACTGGAGTTCGGACGACTGATCGGCACCAACGGCAAGCCCACGGCGCAGATCGTCCTGGCCGATGAAATTTCGCCGGATACGATGCGCCTGTGGGAGCAAGGCACGCGCCGGAAGCTCGACAAGGACCGCTTCCGCCGTGATCTTGGCAGCATCGAGGAAGCGTACCACGAAGTCGTCCGCCGCGTCGTCGGTGACACTTCCCAGTCAACCGCGCAACGTTAGTTTCAGGTTTCAAGTTTCAGGTTTCACGTTGATCACCGAGCCTAACCTGAAACCTTAAACCTGAAACTTGGAACGAGACAATGGAGCTTTTGGATGAAGGCTAAGATTTGCATTACACTCAAGCCAGGTTTACTCGACGCGCAAGGCAAGACGATCAAAACCGCGCTGGAACATCTGAATTTCAAAGGCATCAACGACGTCCGCGTGGGCAAATATCTGGAGATTGAGCTCAACAACGGCACCGCCGCCGCAGCCAAGAAAGAGGTCGAGCGCATGTGCCACAAACTCCTGGCGAATCCCATCGTTGAAACCTATCGCGTGGAGATCGCTAAGTAAGAACGATATCAGATATGAAAAGGCCTTTTGATATCTGATATGGCCCCGCCTTGGCAATATCAGATATGAAATGGGCATTTCATATCTGATATCGAGTTGGAGTAAGGCATGAAGAAGGTTTGGGTGCACAAAGCCAAGTCGTTTGAGGACGCGGAGCGGTTTGACCAGCGATATTATCAGGCCATGTCAGCCAAGGAGCGCGTGGAAACCGTGAGCTGGCTGCGGCAGATCGCTCGGAAAATCAAGAAAACAGGTCATGGCGGAACGAGACTTCGAAGAGTTATTAGGGTCATTCAACAAGCATAAGGTCCGCTACTGTCTCGTGGGGGCGTTCGCGGTCGCCTATCACGCCATCCCACGATATACCAAAGACATGGATTTGCTCATTGAGCCGTCAGAGGAGAACGCTAAGAAGATTCTTAACGCTCTAAGGGATTTTGGCTTCGGAGCACTCAATATTACAGCTCACGATTTAACCACAGCAGGGCAAATCGTGCAATTGGGCTATGAACCTCTTCGCGTCGATTTGTTGACGTCCGTTAAGGGAAGCACGTTTTCAGAAATTTGGAGACATCGTCGGCAGGGACTCTACGGCAAACGACGGGTCTGGTTTATCGGGTTGGATGAGCTGATCAAAAGCAAACAAGCCTCGGGTCGCCCTCAGGACCGCGTTGACGTGAAGAAACTTGAAAAACGAAAACCGCGGAGCGGCTACAGATGATGGACTGCGGGAAAAAAGATATTGTGTCGTTAAGATACCACGGGGGGTTACTTCTTCTGGCTGCGTTGGGACTTTTTTGGAATTTAGCAAGAAGTGAAGCAGAAGAACCTGAGAAGTCTTTTGTAGGAGACCGAATGGTCATGCTCAGCAAGACCTGCAGACCAAGTACATGCGAAATTGCATGTCAGAACGAATGTGAGGCCATAGTAGGGGAACCTTGCGGCGTATTGTTTGATGAGTGCCAACGATGTCTCAAAACCCATCCTCTTTCACCGGAGGAAGCCAAGGTAGAAGGAATAGTATTTGGAGGAATGCTTGAAACTTGTCCGTGGTGTCTGAATAAATATCCACCAAAATCCCGGTGTACTGCGAATACAGAGGTTCAGTCAGCGGTGGGAGCGCCAGAGCCTGAAGGCGTCCCATGTTACATCACATGTCGATAATTAAGATTTAAGAGTGAGATGAAGTTCGGGGTGGTGGTGTTTCCGGGGTCGAATGGCGATCAGGGCGGCAGGAATGGATAACGCGGTGATCTCACGTAACACACGGGCAAAGCGCCCGGTTCCTTCACGACCAACCAAGACAAGACAACCCGTGTCCAATGTGGATCACTGGCTTGAATGAGAGACTTCTCAAATACGCAAAGCGTTGGAAACCGCTTCGAGATATTTTAATGCTGATGATCGTCTCACCGTGAATACCCTCGAGGCTGTGCATGGCAAGGAGAGCAGTTTTGGGACCATGATGGGGACGCGAGGTTCTTCTGAAGCGGTCGGCCACTTTCACTTGAAGCCTGATGCGGCCACACGGTACGGCTTAAGCGTATCGAAGAACAATGATCAACGCTTTGATATTCACTACGCCTCTTCTGCAGCGGCGCGGTACTTGAAAGATCTCGACACCATGTTTGGTGAGAAGACCAGATTGAAAGGAATCGAGACGATTCCTGTCAGGAGCGTTTTGGAGCGGAAAAAGTTCAGTCTCGCAGCCTATAACGCTGGTGAAGGTCGCATTGCAACCGCGCAGCATCTCGCTGAACAGGCAGGGAATGATCCTGAGTTATGGGGCGATGTTGAGCGATTTCTTGAGGCTGCCCACGCGACGCCAGACAAAGCAGAAGAAATTCGGCGTTACCTCGAAATGGTGCCGGCCTACGAAGCTGAGTTTGCTGAAAAGTCGCTGGCGAACAAAGCGCTGAAGCAGAAAAAAGTCAGCAACCGCAAGGGCCGCTGCAGCGATGGACATTGGCGAACGATTGATGGAAAGCCGGTCTTCATATGCGATTGACGAAAGCACCCGCCCTCATCTTGTCTGCCATGTTGAGCATCATGGTGTTTCTTGGCTACCAATCAAGAGCTGCAGCGAACAAGCTCTTCGGAAACATGACGTATCGAACCACCTGTCCTTACCTTGCAGACAAAATCACGTTGGTCAACGGTCATGGTGTTCTTTGGTATGGTATCGCCCATGTGTCCATGGATTATGGAGGGCGCTACGTGTATGGCGATTTCAACCATGACGGTCTTACTGACGCGGCCGTCGTCATTACCGAAAGCCAAGGCGGCAGCGATGATGAGCGATTCTTGGCGTTTTTGATCAATGATGGCAAATACTTGGTCCATCGCCAATCAGTCTATCTTGGCGATTCGGCCATCATTAATTCTGTGAAGGCGCGGGGCGATCAGGTGGTGGTGGATATGCTCATTCATCAGGAAGGCGATTGCCAGGCCGGTCCCACGAAGCACGTGGTCAAGATCTATGAATATGAAAAAGATTTAGGTGCATAAGGCCAGGCCCTTTTAAGTTTACGGCGGAAGCGGCATGCTCATTGTCAGAGACGCACTGAAACGCGAGAAACTCCAAGAGCTGGCTGCCGGAAGGTTTGGCGACATGGTGAAGGCGGTCGTGGATGTTGAGCGTGGGCTGGTCGCGATTGACGCCGAGCTACACTCCGATTTGGAAGCGCTGCTCCTTGAAGATGGCTCGCAGCAACGGGATTTATGGGGCATCAATTTGTATCCGGAATTGGCAGGGGCCGAATTCATCGAGTTTGATTCCATGATCAATATGAAACCCTCTCAAGGGAATCGAAGCCGCGGGGTCGAGGACGAAGCCGTCCGCGCACACATCACCGAGATCGTTGCGAAGAGGATCGCCCCATGAGTTTCCGGCACGCAACACTTGCGGCCGGACGCTGGAAGACCTTCACATTTCTTGAGCAGATGGCCAATGTGGCCAGCGAAGTGGAGCGCGCGCTGAACTGGCGGACGAAAAATAATCCCGGGTATGCTCAGCGAGCCTTTGAACGAGCACTCGAATTGCTCGATCTGACCTTGGGGAGCACGGAGAGGCCAACTCAGCGCAGAGAAGTGGCACGGGTCAGAGAGGCGTTGGTGGACTTTTTTTCCGGAGCGAATAGCTATGGGTCGACGGACGCGTCGTGGCGAGGCTATTTCCTGGCGTTCGCCTATGCCGCGCGCCGAGCGCATTAAGCAATGAAATTCGGAGTCGTGGTGTTTCCGGGGTCCAATTGCGATCAGGACTGTGTCGATGCCCTGCGCGACGTCGTGCAACAGCCAGTGACGACACTGTGGCATGAGGAGACGTCGCTCAAAGGATGCGAGGCGATCGTGCTGCCGGGCGGGTTCAGCTACGGCGATTACCTGCGCACCGGGGCGATCGCGCGGTTTTCGCCGATCATGAAGTCGGTGAGCGCCTTCGCGCACCAGGGCGGGCTGGTCATCGGGATTTGCAACGGCTTTCAGATTTTGCTGGAGGCCGGGCTGCTGCCTGGGGCGATGCTGAACAACACCGGGCTGCGATTCATCTGCAAGTTTGTGACGCTGCGTGTTGAGCGCACCGACACGCCCTTTACGAATCGGTTCCAGCCGGGGCAAGTGGTGCGGATGCCGATTGCGCATAACGAGGGCCGCTATACGGTAGAAGCCAAACTGCTGCCGACGATCAAGAAGCAGGTCGTGTTCCGCTACTGCGACGACGACGGGCGGCTGATCGAGTCGGCGAATCCGAATGGCTCAACCGATTTCATCGCCGGCATCACGAATGCGCGCGGCAACGTGATGGGTCTGATGCCGCATCCTGAACGTGCGTCAGAAGAGATTCTCGGCTCTGCCGATGGCCGTCTAATTTTTGAATCGATGATCGAGGCGTACGCGAATGCCTAGCGCGGTATTGGAACGGCAAACAAACGTGGCTAGAAGCTGGAAGCTGGAAGCTAGGAGAAAGAGAACAACCCAGCTCCCAGCTTCTAGCTCCCAGCCGCAACCCGGATCTGTTTCACTCTTAAAACGGGTCGCCAAGTCGCACAACCTGACAGAAGAGCACTACGCGCAGATTGTGAAAGCGTTGGGTCGGCAGCCGACGGTGACTGAGGTCGGCATCTTTGGCGTCATGCATAGCGAGCACTGCTCATATTGCAGCTCAAAACCGTATTTGAAGACGATGCCGACGAAGGGCAAACGCATTTTGGTTTCAGCCGGCAAAGAAAATGCCGGCGTTGTCGATATTGGCCATGGCCTCGGCGTGGCGTTCAAGGTTGAGTCGCATAACCATCCCTCGGCGGTGGAGCCGGTGCAGGGAGCCGCGACCGGGGTCGGCGGCATCATCCGCGACATCTTCACGATGGGGGCGCGGCCGATTGCGTTGTTTGATTCTCTGCGGTTCGGGCCGCTATCCGATGCTCGCAGCCGATTCTTGCTCGAGGGGGTCGTCAAAGGCATCAGCGACTATGGCAACTCTGTCGGAGTTCCGACGGTGGGCGGGGAAATCTACTTCGACGAAACGTATCGCGACAATCCGCTCGTCAACGTGATGTGCATCGGCTTGGTGCGCAAAGGCGAGATTGCGCATGGGGCGGCCAAGGGCATCGGCAATCCGGTGATCTATGTTGGCTCTTCCACCGGCCGGGATGGGCTGGGCGGAGCCAGTTTTGCCTCGCGCGAGCTGACCGACGGCAGCGAAGCGGACCGGCCGGCGGTGCAAATCGGCGACCCATTCACCGAGAAATGCTTGATCGAGGCGACGCTGGAAGCATTGGCGGCGGGCGATGTCGTCGGCATCCAAGATATGGGAGCGGCTGGTCTTACCTGTTCGACGTGCGAGATGCCGTCTCGCGGCGGGACCGGTATTGAGATCGATGTGGCCAAGGTGCCGCGCCGCGAAGCGGGGATGACGCCGTATGAAGTCATGCTCTCAGAGTCACAGGAACGCATGTTACTCGTGGCGAGGCGCGGACGAGAAGCGGCTGTCAAAAAGATTTTTGCGAAATGGGGGCTCAACGCGGTTGATATTGGCCGCGTGACGAACACCGGACGCATGCGAGTCTATGACGGCCAAGAGCTGGTCGCCGATATTCTGGTCTCAGCGCTGACTGATGGAGCACCGATCTATCACCGGCCGATCCGGCGGCCGCGGTATCTGTCCAAGGTTCAGCGGCTCTCGGTGCGGAGCCTCAAAGAGCCAAGCGATTACAACCAGGCGCTCTTGACGCTGCTCGCCTCACCGACGATCGCGGATAAGTCGCCGGTGTATGAGCGCTATGACCACATGGTGCAAACGAACACCGCGGTGCTGCCGGGCCGGGCCGATGCGGCGGTGCTGCGCCTCAAGGGCAGCGAGAACTTCTTAGCGGCGACCACAGATGGCAATGGCCGCTACTGCTATCTCGACCCATATGAGGGAGGCAAGCTTGCGGTCGCTGAGGCGGCGCGCAATCTGGCCTGCGTGGGAGCGAAGCCGCTAGCGATTACCGACTGCCTCAACTTCGGCAATCCGCAGGATCCGGAAATCATGTGGCAATTCAAAGAGTGCGTGCGCGGCATCAGCGACGCCTGCAAGGCCTTTGGCACGCCGGTGACCGGCGGCAACGTCAGCTTATACAATGAAGGTCCGCGTGGGGCGATTGATCCAACGCCTGTCATTGGGATGATCGGACTGATCGGTGGCCAAGTGGCCAAGTGGCCAAGTGGCCTGAAGCCTCTGACGGCGACTTTCAAGAACGAGGGAGACGTCATTGTCCTTTTCGGCGAAACGCGGGAAGCAATAGGAGGGAGCGAGTACCTTGCAGTCATTCATAGGAAGAAATTAGGGAGGCCGCCGAAAGTTGATTTGAAGGCGGAGTATGCGCTTCAACAGTTCATGGTGGAGACCGCCTCTCGGGGCCTTCTCAAATCAGCCCACGATTGCTCTGAGGGAGGATTAGCTGTCGCAGTGGCAGAGTCTTGCATCATGGACGGAAACCGCCTGATTGGCGCGACGATATCCTGGTCACCCGGCCACCCGGCCACCCGGCCACTTCGTGCGGATGCGCTGTTGTTCGGAGAATCAGCAGGCCGGATCGTGGTAAGTTGCGCTCGGCATCACCTCGAGCTCTTGGAACAGCTGGCCCAGCGTCACAAGGTTCCGTTTGCGGTGATCGGCCGCGTGGGCGGCTCCCGCCTCATGCTCCACCCCTGGATCGATCTGCCAGTCGATGAACTGTCAACTGCCTGGCACTCAGCATTGAGGTAACCAAGAACGATATCAGATATGAAATGGTCATTTCATATCTGAGATCGCCTGGAAACGGCTATGGACGATAACGTGAAACATTATTGCGGGCTCTTCGGCATCTACGGCCACCGAGAGGCGGCGCGGCTGACGTATCTCGGGCTGTATTCGCTGCAGCACCGCGGCGAAGAAGCGGCCGGCATCGTGACCTACGATGGCAAGGCGATGCGCTCGCATAAAGAGATGGGCTTGGTCTCCGAGGTGTTCGATGAGGCCATCCTGCACAACCTGCCTGGGCGCTTGGCCATCGGGCATACGCGCTACTCCACGACCGGCTCCAGCACGCTGCGCAATTCGCAGCCGATCGTGGTGACCTGCTCCAAGGGGCAGCTCGCGGTAGCGCACAACGGCAACCTGGTCAATGCGTATGAGCTGCGGCAGCAACTCGAAGCCAACGGCTCGATTTTTCAAACGACCGTCGACAGCGAGATCATTTTGCATCTGCTCGCCCGGGCCACCAACAAAGAGCTCGATGACGATCTCGTGGAGTGTCTGCGGCTGCTCAAGGGGGCGTTTTCGCTGCTATTTCTCACCGAGAAAGAGTTGATCGGCGCGCGCGACCCGAACGGCTTCCGTCCGCTGTGCATCGGCCGGCTGAATCGGTCCTACGTCCTGGCCTCAGAAACGTGCGCGCTGGATATCATCGGAGCGAAGTTCGTGCGCGAGGTGGAGCCTGGCGAAATCGTCATCATCGGCTCGAGCGGGTTGCGCTCGCTGCGGCCGTTTAAGGATCAGCCGACGAAGCTCTCGCACTGCATGTTTGAGCAAGTCTATTTTTCGCGGCCGGATTCGATCGTCTTCAGCGAAAGCGTCCAGCAGGTGCGCATCAATCTGGGGCGCCAGCTCGCGCGCGAGTACCCGGTCGAGGCGGATTTGGTCATGCCGATTCCCGACTCGGGAAATTTCGCCGCCCTCGGCTACAGCTTGGAGTCGAAGATTCCCTACGTGATCGGCATGATCCGCAACCACTATGTCGGCCGCACGTTTATCCAGCCATCGCAGGAGATCCGGGACCTGAAAGTGAAAGTGAAATTCAATCCGATCCGCGAGATTGTGAAGGGCAGGCGCATCATCATCGTCGATGATTCCATCGTGCGGGGGACGACCACGAAAGCGCGCGTCAAAAGTTTATGGGAGGTGGGTGCGAAGGAGATCCACCTGCGCGTGAGCTGCCCGCCGACGAAGCACTCCTGCTTCTACGGAATCGACTTTCCCACCAAGAAGGAGCTGATCGCCAACCGGATGTCGCTTGAGGAGATCACGAAGTTCATTGGCGTCAGCAGCCTGGGGTATTTGTCCCTCGAGGGATTGCGCAGTGCGGTGAGAGAGTCCAATAACTACTGCACGGCGTGTTGGAGCGGGAATTATCCGATCCCCTTCGGCGGCGAGGGCGATAAATTTGCGCTTGAGAAGCATGCCGGACAGGGTTGTGGTGGTTGATGATCACATATCGTAAGGCTGGTGTGAATGTGGAGGGCACAGACCGGTGGCTTGCGCGCATGCGGCCGCTCATTCGCTCAACCCCGCGGCGCGGCGTGCTGCCGGATCGGGGGCAATTCGCTGGATTGTTTCGTCTCGCCGATCTCAAATTACGCGATCCGATTTTGGTCTCATCGACCGATGGGGTGGGCACGAAGCTCAAGGTCGCGCAACTCATCGGGCGGCATGAAGGCATCGGCATCGATTGCGTGGCGATGAACGTGAATGATGTGCTGGTGTATGGCGCGACCCCGCTCTTTTTTCTCGATTACATCGCCATCGGCCGGTTGCAACCGAGAATCATGAGCCAAGTCGTCAAGGGCCTCGTGGCGGGTTGCCGGCAAAGCGGCTGCGCGTTGCTGGGTGGCGAGACGGCGGAGATGCCCGGCGTCTACCGTGATGGCGAGTATGATGTGGCCGGATTTTGTGTGGGCGCGGTTGAGCGCCGCAAGCTCATCGACGGCTCAGGCGTTCGCGCCGGTGACGTGATTGTCGGGCTGGCATCTTCCGGCGTGCACGCCAACGGATTTTCGCTCGTGCGCAAGGTCTTCACCGCGGCCGAACTGAAGCGGCGCGCCGAGACGCTGCTGGCCCCGACGACGATTTACGTCAAGCCGGTGCTGGCGGCGCGGCGCACGATTTCGATTCACGCGATCGCGCATATCACGGGGGGAGGCTTAGCCCGGCGGATTCCGAGCCTGGCCGCTCGGCAGCCGTCGTTGCGCGCGGAACTGTTTGACGGCGCATGGCGCGTCCCCCCGGTCTTCCAGGCGATTCAGGACGCCGGCGCGCTCTCGCTGAATGATATGATGGGGACGTTTAACATGGGCATTGGCATGGCGCTGGCTTGCCCCGCCGATCAGGCGGGGCCTGTGATCCGTTTGATGGATCAGGCTGGCATTGAAGCATGGATCATTGGAGGCATTCGTCGATGAAGGTACTCGTTGTTGGATCGGGAGGGCGCGAGCACGCGCTGATCTGGAAGCTGAGCCAGTCGCCGGAGGTGAGCCAGCTCTTTTGCGCGCCCGGCAACGGCGGCATCGGCGATTTGGCGGAGCTCGTCGACATCGGCGCCGAAGATATCGAGTCGCTGGCCGAATTCGCCGAGAGCAAAGATATCGATCTGACCATCGTGGGGCCTGAAGCCGCGCTCGCCAAAGGCATCGTGGACCTGTTTGACAAGCGCGGCTTGCGCATCTTCGGCCCCATGAAGGCCGCGACGCGCCTGGAATCCAGCAAGGCGTTCGCGAAGAACCTCATGAAGAAGCACCACATTCCCACCGGCCAATTTGCCGTCTTCGATGACGCGCCTTCCGCGCGCGCCTATGTCAAGCAGCTGGGTGCGCCGATCGTCGTGAAAGCCGATGGGCTCTGCAGCGGCAAAGGCACCTTCGTGTGCAGCACGCTCGGCGAGGCGCTTGGGGCGATCGATTTGTGCATGGAGGATAAAATTTTCAAATCGGCCGGCGAACGCATCGTGATCGAGGAGCGGCTCGTGGGTGAAGAAGTCTCGATGATTGTCATCACCGATGGCGTGACGGCGCTGCCGCTGCTGCCGGCGCAGGATCATAAGCGGCTGCACGATGGCGACAAGGGCCCGAATACCGGCGGCATGGGGGCGTATGCGCCAGCCCCCATCATGGACTCAGCGCTCGCGAAACAGGTGATGGAGACGATCATCCAGCCGACCATTCGCGCGATGGCAAGCGAGGGCTGGCACTTCAAGGGCGTCTTATACGCTGGCCTCATGCTGACGAGCGATGGGCCGAAGGTTCTGGAATACAACGTGCGATTCGGCGATCCAGAGGTGCAGGCGATCCTCCCGCTGCTGAAGTCGGACCTCGTGCCGCTGCTTGATGAGGCCGTTGAAGGGAGGCTCTCGACGGCGCAGCTTGCCTGGGAGCCTGGCAGCTGCGTGTGCGTCGTGCTGGCGGCCGGCGGCTATCCCGGCGATCCGCAGATCGGCAAAGAGCTCCGCGGGCTGGACAAGTTCAAAGGCCGACGCGACGTCATGCTCTTTCATGCCGGCACGAAAAAAGATCGCAACCGCTACATCAGCTGGGGCGGGCGCATTCTCAATGTCGTGGCACTCGGGGCCGATCTGGAAACCGCGGTCAAGCGCGCCTATGATGTCATCGCCGGCATCTCATTTGACGGGATGCAGTATCGCAAGGACATTGCGTACCGAGCGCTACCAAAGGCAGTGAGTAAGTGACCATGCCCAAACAGAAGACGCCCCCACTCGCCCACTCGCCGACTCACCGACTCACGACGTCGAAACCGGTCGTCGGTATCCTCATGGGTTCGGATTCGGATTGGCCGGTGATGGAGCAGGCGGCGAAGACCCTCGAGAGCTTTGGGGTCGGGTGGGAAGCCCATGTGCATTCCGCGCATCGCAGTCCCGAGCTGGTGCGGCGGTATGTGAGCATGGCCGCGGCGCGCGGTGTTTGCATCATTATTGCGGGCGCGGGGGGCGCGGCGCACCTCGCCGGGGTGGCGGCCGCGCACACGATCTTGCCCGTCATCGGCGTGCCCATTGAGAGCAAGAGCCTCAAGGGCCTCGACAGTTTGCTCTCGACGGTGCAGATGCCCAAGGGCGTTCCGGTGGCCACGGTCGCCATCGACAGCGCCGCCAACGCCGCGGTCCTCGCAGTCCAATGCTTGGCGTTGCACGATGCGCGGCTCCAGCGCGCCCTCGCCGCCTATAAGGAGCGGTTAGCCGTCGGGGTGCAGGAGGCGGACCGGAAACTGGGAGCCGCTCCTCGGAGATGAAAACGCCGCCGCGCCTCTTCAGTGTTATGGGAGACGCCCCGGATCCCGCGGCCATCGCGGAGGCCGCGCAGATCTTGCGCGGCGGAGGGCTCGTCTCGTTTCCGACGGAAACCGTCTACGGTCTTGCGGCGGATCTCACCAATCCCAAGGCGATTGACCGGTTGAATCAGGTCAAGGGCCGTCCGCCGGACAAACCGTATTCATGGCACGTGCACAGCATCGAGCAGATGCGGCAGCATGTGGCGGCCGTGCCGCCGCTGGCCGAGCAGTTGATGCAGCGATACTGGCCCGGTCCCTTGACGATCGTGATGCCGGCCAACGACGGCAAGATCATCGGATTCCGCCTGCCGGATCACCCCATCGCCCAGGCATTTTTGAAAACGTGCGGTGTGCCGGTGGCGGCCCCAAGCGCTAATCGCTCCGGCTCCCCGCCTCCGACGGATGCCAAAGAAGTGCTCGCCGCCCTTGACGGGGATATTGATTGCATCCTCGATGCCGGGCCGACGCGCTTAGGGCGCGAGTCGACCGTGGTCGAAATCGTGGAAGGGCGGCTGGTCCTCCGTCGAGAGGGGGCGATCGCCAAGGAGGACCTTCTCAAAGTTATCGGACCAACGCAGTGCTGATGAGCGCGCAGCATCTGCTCTTTGTGTGCACCGGCAATAGCTGCCGCAGCGTGATGGCCCAGGGGTTGATGCAGCAAGCACTCACCCGCCTCGGCCGCCAGGATGTGCAGGTGGACTCCGCCGGCATCTTTGCGATTGAAGGGATGAGTGCTACGCGGGAAACCCTCAATGTGCTGCAAGCCGTTGGCGTCGACGCCTCGCACCATCGAGCCCGCGGCCTGGCCGCCGAGCAGGTCGAGGCTGCGGATCTCATTTTCGTGATGGAACGGCTGCACGCCGATGAGGTGGTCCGCCGCTTTCCCCCGGCGGCTCACAAGGTGCACCTGCTCAAGCCGTATGGAGTGCCTCCTGGTGTGTTGATGGGAAGCCCAGGCATTCCGGATCCGATCGGCAAGCCGCTGGAAGTGTATGAAGTCTGTTTTGCGGAAATTCGCGAAGCCGTTGACCGGATCGCCAAATCCTTGACCGATGTCCCGCGCAGCTAGACCGCTCAAGGCTCAAGGCTCAAGGCTCAAGGGGGAGCGAACGCTCCACATTGCGATTGGGGCGGATCATGGCGGCTTTGCGTTGAAGGCGAAGCTCGTGGCCATGCTTCAAGCGCAAGGGCTCGTCGTGGCTGACTTGGGCACGCACTCGGCTGAGCCATGCGACTATCCGCGGATTGGCTCTAAGGTCGCCTTCGCCGTCGCCGAGGGGACGTTTGATCGAGGCATCCTGCTGTGCAAATCCGGCATCGGCATTGCGGTCGTGGCCAACAAAGTCCCGGGGGTACGCGCCGGCGTGTGCGGCGATGGGTTCGATGCGCAGCGCGCTCGCGCGCACAACGATGCGAACGTCCTCGTGCTGGGAGCGGAGAAGCTCAGCGAGGCCCAGGCGAAGAAGATCACCCAGGTTTGGCTCGCCACGCCGTTTGAGGCGGGCGGGCGGCATGAGCGGCGAGTGAAGCAAATTGCGGCGATTGAGAGGAAGGTATGCAGACAGCAGACAGCAGACAGCAGACCGCAGCGAAATATCACCAGATGACCATGTCTTCATTGCAGCGCGTCGATCCAGAGATTTACGAGGCGATTCGGAAAGAAGCTCGGCGGCAGCATGAGCATCTGGAGCTGATCGCCTCGGAGAATTTCACGAGCCTTGCCGTGATGGAAGCGCAGGGCAGCGTCATGACGAATAAATACGCCGAAGGCTATCCGGGTGCTCGCTGGTACGGCGGCTGCGAATTCGTCGATATCGCCGAGCGGCTCGCCATTGAGCGCGTCAAAACCCTCTTCGGGGCTGAGCATGCCAATGTGCAGCCGCATTCGGGCACGCAGGCGAACATCACCGTGTTCTACGCGATGCTGCAGCCAGGAGACACCATCTTGGCGATGAGCCTCGCCCACGGAGGCCATTTGTCGCACGGGCACCCCAAAAATTTCTCTGGGAGATTTTTCACGATTGTCCCCTACGGGGTTGACCAGCAGACCGAGCAAATCAACTATGACGAGATCGCCGCCCTCGCCGAGCAGCACAAGCCGAAACTCATCTTGGCCGGCTACTCCGCGTATCCGCGGGTGCTGGATTTTGGGCGATTCCGCAAGATCGCGGATGCCGTCGGAGCGCTCCTGCTCGTCGACATGGCCCACTTTGCCGGCCTGGTGGCGGCCGGTGTGTATCCCAACCCCGTGCCCCACGCCGATTTCGTGACATCGACGACGCACAAGACGCTGCGCGGGCCGCGCGGAGGCTTTATCTTATGCCGCTCCCAATACGCGAAAGCGATTGATTCGGCGAATTTCCCCGGCAATCAGGGCGGGCCGCTGATGCACGTCGTCGCGGCCAAAGCCGTCTGCTTTCAGGAGGCCATGGCGCCTGAGTTTACGATGTATCAGCGCCAGGTGGTCGCGAATGCCAGAACGCTTGCCGCCGCGATGCAAGCGCGCGGCTACCGGATCGTCTCCGGCGGCACGGACAATCACTTGATGCTGGTGGATCTGACCCCGAAGCGGCTGACTGGCAAAGAGGCGCAGGAAACGCTGGATGCGGCCAAGATTACCGTCAACAAAAACGCGATTCCGTTTGATCCGCTGCCGCCGGGCAAAGCCAGCGGGATCCGCCTGGGCACGCCGGCCGTGACGACCCGCGGCATGCGCGAAGCCGAGATGAACGAGATCGCCGCCCTGATTGATGAGGCGCTGATGCACCGGCAGGACCCGGCGGCCCTTGCGGCGGTGGCGAAGAAGGTCAGCGTGCTGGCCGAGCGGTTTCCGCTGTATCCTGAATTGCGTCAATGAAATGCCCCTTCTGCGGACATCAAGAAGATAAAGTCGTCGATTCGCGGGCGAGCTCTGACGGGGTCGCGATCCGCCGCCGCCGGGAGTGCCTAAGCTGTGCTAAGCGCTTCACCACCTATGAGCATGTCGAGGAGCAGCCGCTGATGGTGGTCAAGAAAGACGGCCGCCGCGAGCCCTTCGACCGGCATAAGCTGCTCGCCGGTTTGGTGAAGGCGTGCGAGAAGCGCTCCGTCAGCATGGATCAGCTCGAGGGGCTGGTCGATGCGGTGGAGCGGGAAATCTCCCAGCAGTTTGAGCGGGAAGTCTCCTCTCGGGAGATCGGCGAGCGGGTCATGAAGAAGCTCCATTCGCTGGATCCTGTGGCCTATGTGAGATTTGCGTCGGTGTACCGCGAATTTAAGGATGTCGAGCAGTTTATGAGGGAACTGAATGATCTGCTGGCGGTCAAAGCCAAAAAGTAGTGTGTCGGGAACTCTTGACGGCACGCGCGTTTCCATGGTACAGTTTATGTGTTCTAGAGCAAAGGTTTAAAAAACTGCGAGACGACAAAGGCAAACTCACGGTAACGTGAGGGCGCAAAGCTAAGGGTCCTGCGCGGTGGGAGATACCGATGGTGTCAGACGCCGCGAGAGGAACGCCGGGCTGCCGAAGGAAGGCCTTCAGCAGCCCGTTGATGTTTTCGGAGGATGCGGATGATGCCGAGCATGCTGATTGTGGAGGATGAAGTCGATATCAACGACTGTCTCCAGCAATTTTTTAGCTCAAAAGGTTTCTCGGTGGCATCAGCCTATAGCGGGGAAGAGGCGGTCGAAAAACTTCAGGTCGAGCATCCTGAGGTGGTGCTGGTGGACGTGATGCTGCCGGGGCTCTCCGGCATTGAGGTGCTCAGGAAAATCCGCGAGGCGCATCCACGGACGCACGTCATCATGGTGACCGCGGTTGATAGCGATGACGTCCGCGAGCAAGCCGCTCGACTTGGCGCTCGCGCCTATATCACTAAGCCGTTTGACTTTTCCGAGGACACCTGGTCGCCGGCGCTCTCCTGCGCCGCCTAACGGGCCGGGGAAAGGGGCGTTGCCGCAACACTCTTCAGCTTCGCGTGCGTTCGCAGATCCGCCATCCACGTTTCGAACCGCTCGTTTCTCTTCTTCGTCAACAGGGCCTCCCGGAGCGTTGGCTCCGCATCGGAGAATTTCGATTCGTCCGCCGGCAGCCGCTCTTCGGGGCGGATCACCACGTAGCCCCTGGGTGCGTCGAGCGGCTCGGTCAGCTCGCCCAGCGGGGCGCGAAACGCGGCATCATTGACCGCCGGGTTGGATCCCATGGGCGCGATATCGCCCGCGCGGCTCAATGTTGACGCGATGGGGGCTACCCCGTCGGTGGCGGTGGCGAAAACTTCTTCATACCGCCAGCCGGCGGCGTGTTGCGCCTTGGCGTTCGCCAGCCACGCCGACGCGGCGTCCTTCGCCTGCGCCTTCGCGCGCTCGATCGTCAGCTGCTCGCGGATGGTCGTCGCCACTTCCTCAAGCGGCCGCAAGCGGGAGGGTTGCCGTTGGGTCACCCGGACCACCCACACGCCGCGCTCGGTTTCAATGAGGCCGCTCACCTCGCCGGCGGACAGTTTCCGCGCGCGCTCAAGGACCGCAGGATCCAGTCCTCCGGATGCCGGCGTTTCGCCCGCTGCCATCGGGCCGAACGATACCGGCGTGAGGCGGGCGCGCGCGGCGATCTCCTCAAAGGCGCGTTTGGCGTTGACGCCATCCTCCAAGTCGATGGCGAAGGCGTTGAGCTGCCGATCCACGTCGCGCGTGATCAGCGCTCGGCGCGCCTCCTCCGGGGTGGCGAATTGCCCCGGGTGCGCCGCGTTAAAGGCGCTGACGCCGGCCTCCTCAACGGTTGTCTGCGCCATGAGATCCTCGCGGGAAGCGCCGATGACCTCAAGGCTCAGCTGCTCCGGCACCTGAGCGAGCTCCGGGTGGGCGTCGTAATGCGCCTTCACCTCCTCATCAGTCAGCGTGACGGAGGCGGTGAAACGCTCCGTCGGGAACACGAAGAGGCTCGCGCGCAGCCCTTCGTGCTCGGCCCGGTAAGCGATGGCGAGCTCCTCATCGGTGACGGCGACCTCGCTGAGCGCGCCGTCGATGAGCATTTTGACCGCCAATTGATTTCGGAGCTGCTGCTCGTAGGCTTCCGGCGAGGTGTTCAGCGCTAGCAGCACCTGCACGTAGAGCACGCGGTCGAATCGCCCCTGGCTCTGGAAACTGGGATCCTGCTTGAGCGCGGTGAGCAGCTCCTGGTTGCCGATCCGGATGCGCCGGCGTTTGGTTTCCTGGATCAGGATGAGCTGATCCCACGCCATGCGTGTGAGCTGCTCCTCGCTGGGATTGAACCGGTCGCGCACCGATTCAGGCAGGCTGCGTAATTGCGCCTCCCACTGCCGTTGGGCCTGGCGGTAGGCCGCCTGGAAATCGTCCGAGGAGATTTTCACGCCGAAGATCACCCCGGCGTGCGCGCCTTGCGACGGCTGCCAAAAAGCGAAAATGGCCATCGGCCCAACGAGCAGGGCGACAATGATCCAGCTCACGCGCGTCTTCAAGTAATGCCACTTATCGAGTTTTGCCATGCGGCCATTCTACAGACCTCAGCCCCAAGACTCAAGCGTGTGGTATAATTCCCCCATGTCGTCAACCGCGCTGCTGACCACACGATTAGGCAGGAGGCCTTCCTCTATGACAGCCGCCCGCACCTCAACGCGCATCACCTCGTTGCATGCCCGCGAAATCCTGGATTCCCGCGGGCAACCCACCATCGAAGTCGATGTCCTCCTCTCCGACGGTTCGCTGGGCCGCGCGGCGGTGCCCTCAGGGGCCTCCACCGGCAGCCATGAGGCGCTCGAATTGCGCGATACCGCGGACAAACGTTTTGGCGGCAAAGGGGTGCGCCAAGCCGTGGCGAATGTGCACGGCCCGGTGGCGAAGTCGCTGAAAGGATTCGATGCCGCACAGCAAGCCACGCTGGATCAGCGGCTGTGCGAGCTGGACGGCACGCCAAATAAGTCGCAGCTTGGGGCGAATGCGATCCTCGGAGTCTCGCTCGCCGCAGCTAAGGCGGTGGCGACGTCTCGCGGTCTTCCGCTGTATCGTTCGCTGGGTGGGGCCAAAGCGCGCGTGCTGCCGATTCCACAGATGAACATCGTCAATGGCGGAGCTCACGCGGATAACACGCTCGATATCCAAGAGTTCATGATCATGCCCATCGGCGCGGCCACCTTTGCGGAGGCGCTGCGGATGGGCGCGGAAGTCTTTGCGACACTCAAGCAGGTGCTCAAGGGCCGTAAGGACGCCACGGCGGTCGGCGATGAAGGCGGCTTTGCGCCGAATCTGACGTCGAATGAAGAAGCCATCCAACTGCTGATGCAGGCCATTGAGCAGGCCGGTTACACGCCTGGCAAGCACATCATGCTGGCCCTCGACTGTGCGGCCAATGAATGGGGCCAGACCGGCACGTACACACTCATGAAGAGTGCGCCGACAAGACCGGTCTCCGCGGATGACTTGATCCGCCAATACGAGCAATGGGCGTCGAAATATCCGCTCGTCTCCATCGAGGATGGCTTGGGCGAAGATGACTGGGCCGGATGGCGCGCGCTCAACACACAGCTCGGCGGGCGGGTGCAATTAGTGGGGGATGATCTGTTCGTGACGAATACGGAGCGGCTGAAGCGGGGGATTCGAGAGCAGGCGGCCAATGCCATCCTGATCAAAGTTAATCAAATCGGCACGCTGACAGAAACCCTCGAGGCGATCGCCATGGCGAAGCAGGCCAAGTACGGCACGATCATTTCGCATCGCTCCGGTGAGACCGAAGACGTGACGATTGCGCATTTGGCCGTGGCCACCAATGCCGGGCAGATTAAAACCGGGTCGTTGTCGCGCAGCGAGCGGATCGCGAAGTACAATGAGTTGCTCCGCATTGAAGAAGCGTTGGGCAAGCGGGCGGTCTATGCGGGCAGGCAGTGGCCGCTCACCCGTCGCACATGATGAAGAAGCATCCGACGACGTTCGCGATTGCGGTTGGGCTCATCGCGCTCGTGTTCGGGCCCAACACCTACCACCTCATCCGCCTCTATTGGCTTGAGCACCGCCTCGACCGTCGCCTGGCCGAGCTGTCAAAACAGCAGGAGCAGTTGCTCGCTGAGCAGCAGCGTCTGGCCTCGGACCCCACCTACGTGGAGGGTTTGATCCGCTCCACGTTCAAGGTCGCCAAAGAAGGCGAAATCGTGATTCCCCTTAATGACGAGCATTCCCGACACGACAATTGACTCTCTATAGGGTTGACCTTATAATAAAACAACCCTTTCACTGCGGGGTGGAGCAGTCAGGTAGCTCGTC
>JACQWM010000049.1 GCA_016209275.1 Candidatus Omnitrophota bacterium | reverse complement strand
TGGCTTGGGCGAGGCCCTTCGCGGCGAGCACCTTGGTGATCGCGGCGGTCAGCGTGGTCTTGCCATGGTCCACATGGCCGATGGTGCCGATGTTGACGTGGGGCTTGGTGCGCTCAAACTTGGCTTTAGCCATTCCGTCCACACCTCCTGTTTACCATCCCATCTCCAAAAATAAGCTGGAGACGGGGATTGAACCCGTGGCCCCGGCCTTACCAAGGCCGTGCTCTACCACTGAGCTACTCCAGCCCGTTGTCTTGCCAGTATTGTGAGACACGATGCACATACGCAACGTCACTTGGTAATTCGGAAGTTGGGACTCGCTCACACGGGCAGGAACCACAGCACGACACAATTCTGGACACCCATCATTAAATGTTGCATGCTCGTTAGACGTGTGAGGAAAACCATTATTATGTCACAGGATGGAGTCTTGTCAATTCTTTTTCACCGACTCAAGGGCTGAGTCGTTCAACCACTTATCCAGCGTTTCTTTGGGGAAACGCCACATCTTGCCCATCTTGACGGCAGGGATTTCGCCGCGCCGGGCCTTGCGGTAGATGGTATCCGGAACCACCCCAAGATACCGAGCGACTTCGTCCACGTTCATGATGCGCGCCACGCCGGTCACCCCCTTTAAAACGAAACGTAACCTAAAATTTTACGGCAATCGGCTAAGCCTGTCAAGCGTTATTTAGGGTTTGCTGGGGTTTGAAGGTGGTGGCGGCAGGACTCGCGGCGATCACTTTTTCACCGTGCTCCAGATTTCTCCCCATGGCGGGCCTTTGGGATGGAGGGAGATGAACATCCGCTTCGTTCCATCGCTGAAGCTATGGATGTCAATATCCTCCCCGTTGATCGCGGCGCCGTTTCGATCTAAAAATTCCACACGACCCGCCGGATGTTTCGAATCCCATTGGTATCCGTCGGGGGAGTCAAAACGGAGCGTTTGCTTCGCCTGGAAATGGCAGTAGAGACGGATGCCGTCGGATGTCTTGTCAAATGTCGGATCGTGGCACCCGGCAAAGTAGATGGGGCTGAAATCCCAAGATTTCAGATCCGCCGAATACGCCAGTCGTGATCCCGGCCCAGCCCACGACCGCGGATCTGCCGGGGCATAGCCGGCACTCACGGCAAGAAGATAGTTCCCATCATCCAACTTGAGAATCCGGCCATGCGCGACACCCACATCAACACCAGGTTCGATCTCTTTGGGCGTGATGGCCGCCTCAGGGTCAGTGAAATTCAGACCATCGGACGATTCGCTACGGCTGACA
This sequence comes from Candidatus Omnitrophota bacterium, assembly GCA_016209275.1. Taxonomy (NCBI): domain Bacteria; kingdom Pseudomonadati; phylum Candidatus Omnitrophota; species Candidatus Omnitrophota bacterium. Next base: position 17,635 of record JACQWM010000049.1, on the reverse strand, counting down.
TAATACACAGAGCCGCCTCCCTGCTTCATGGTTTGCATGAAGAGATAGAGCTGTCCATCCGGCGCAATGGCGGCATAGGGGTGGCTATATTGCCATCCATGGCCATCGTTCACACGTGCACCCGCATCGTTTGTCCATGTCTTGCCGTCGACACTCGAAAAGCTGACGATGCCTGTCAGCGGCTTGAACGCATACATGTAAAATTTTCCATGGTATTCGGCGATGTCGGGCACAAAGGCGCCTCCGCTATTCACAGCGTATTCAAACTTCCATGTCTCAACCACGGTGAGTGTTGATACGTTGTCGAGAAATTCTTTTTGCAACGACGGCGTGGTCGTGACCCGTTGCGTTTGTGCTGTATTCGGATTCTGTGCCGGGTTGTCTTCCGGGCATAGCGCAGGATCTTGTTGCTCCGATTCATCCCAGATATTATCCGGGCACTTTTCTGGATTGACGTTTCGCGTCGCAGTCTCGGCGTCCGCCCTTCCCAGCAACAGCGCACCAGCGCACCATATGGCTGCAAACAGCAGGGGACCGAGAATATTGTTATTTCTCATAGTTTCCTCTTCGAACCGACTGGCCGTGCCTCGCGCATTACTCTTGGGCGGTGCCTCGTCCCGCCTATTTGATCCCGGTCGTGTGCCTCGCACTCCGTGCTCGGCATGCCCGTCGCCGACCCCGCCGATGGCGGGGTGCCCGGCTCGGGCATCGGCATTGTTCTTCGCTTCCCTTCCGGAAGCGGAAAGCAGCGGGCGAGCGGAATCGAACCGCCGTGAGGAGTTTGGAAAACTCCCGTTCTACCATTGAACTACGCCCGCAGGGAAAGATGGACAGGGAAGGGTTCGAACCTTCGTAGGGCGTAAGCCCGGTTGCTTTACAGGCAACTCCGATTGACCACTCCGGCACCTGTCCCTAATTGTCAAAGCCGGTGGAGGGAATTGAACCCCCGGCCAGCTCATTACAAATGAGCTGCTCTACCCCTGAGCTACACCGGCATGCTCTGATACTGGCGAATAGCTTGAGGTATTCTATCGACCAAGTCAGAGGCAAGCAAGCCGATCTCGCCGCGGTCCTTCGCGGCTAAATCCCCGGCCAGCCCATGCAAGTATACCCCAAGCCGTGCCGCGTCAAACGGCTCAAGTTTTTGCGCCAGCAACCCCGCGATCATGCCGGTTAAGACATCGCCGATGCCGCCTGAGGCCATGCCAGGATTGCCGGTCTCATTGATGACGCTGGTGCCATCGAAGTTGGCGATGACGGTGTCGTGCCCTTTGAGGACCACCACCACCCGGTATTTTTTTGCGAACTCTTGCGCGATGCGCTCGCGATCCTGCTGGACGTCGTGCGCCGAGAGTTTCGCGAGCCGTCCCATCTCTCCGGGATGCGGTGTCATAATCATGGGAAGAAGGCGCTTCTTCAAGAGGTCCACGTCTTCCGCCATCGCATTGAGCCCGTCCGCATCCACCACCAAAGGCTTGACGATCTTCACCGCGAGGCGGCGCGCGAGCTCTTTGGTTTCCTCATGCTGCGAGAGCCCTGGGCCGATGGCCACCACATCGCGTTGCTCAATCAAATCAAGGATCGGCGCATAGGCCTGAAGGCTCAAGCTGCCTTTCGAGGTTTCCGGCAGCGGGCTGAGCATGGCCTCGGTGAGCTTTTCCACCATCGGATCATGCAAGCTTTTCGGCAGGCCCAGGGTGACGAGCCCCGCACCCACGCGCAACGCCCCCATGGTGCACAGCGCGGCCGCGCCGCTGTAGCCGACCGCTCCGGCGATCATCAACACATGCCCCGCATCGCCTTTATGCGTCTGCGGAGCGCGAGATGGCAATAATCCTGGAGGCATCGCGGTCATCGTCTGATCGCCATGGCGCTGGCGACGGCCACGGAACTCACATGCGAGAGGCTGATGTGGATTGTCATCCTGGAAAATCCTTTGCGATGCACGATGACGTGCGGCCGGCCGTGGCGATCGTTGCGGATTTCGATGTCGCGCATGGCGAGCGTGGCGTTGGGCGCCAGACACGAGACGGCTTTCAGCACGGCTTCTTTGGCGGCGAATCGCCCGGCTAAGTGCAGCAGCCTGGTCCGAGGGCGCGCATTCGCATAGGCCACTTCCCTGCTGGTAAACACGCGCCGCAGAAATGCCTGGCCGTTGCGCGAGAGCGCTGTTCGCAATCGCGGCAGCTCGACGACATCGATGCCGCAGCCGATGCGCTGCGTCATCGAAGGAGACGCCGCATTTCTCTGACGGCGCGATCAAGACCGACCCAGAGAGCCCGGCTGATGATGGAAAATCCGATGTTCAGCTCCTCAATGTCACGCAGCCTCGCGATCGGTTGAACATTGTCGTAGCCGATCCCGTGGCCGGCGGCCACGGCGAGTCCGGTGCCGCGCGCATAGGCGGCAGCGCGCTGCAAGGCTTGGACGGATGCGCGACGCCCCGCGGCCGCGGCGGCGGCGGCGTTGGCGTACCGCCCGGTGTGCAGCTCGATGCTCTCAACGCCAAGCGCGCGCGCCGCGTCAAGCTGGGAGATTGCGGGCTCAACGAACAGGCTGACCGCGATCCGCCGCTGCTGAAACCGGCGGACGATCGGTTGCAACCGCCGGCGCAGTGTGAGCGCATCAAGCCCGCCTTCGGTCGTCAGCTCCTGCCGCCGCTCAGGGACGAGCGTGATCTGGTCCGGCCGAATCGCGAGCGCTGTCTTGATGACCGAGGGCGCGATCGATATCTCAAGATTGAGCGGAATGCTCAGCGCGCGCTTGAGCCGCCGCACATCCTCATCGCGGATATGCCGCCGGTCTTCCCGCAAGTGGCAGACAACACTCGTCGCCCCTGCCCGCTGGCAGATCAGCGCGGCCTCGACTGGGTCTGGCCATGCGCCTCGCCGGGCTTGCCGCACAGTGGCGATGTGGTCGATATTGACACCAAGTCGCATTGAACTATGGTGATCCATGACCCATGACGCACGACCCACGACTAACGTGCTGCCTTTGGCATTGGTCATGTGTCATGAGTCGCGCGTCATGTGTCGCTGTTCCGTTATTGATTGCATCGATCATTCGCAGCAAGTCGACGGTGGGTTTGACATCATGCACGCGGACGATGGCCACACCGCAGCGGGCCGCATGCGCGGCACAGGCCAGGCTGCCGGCGAGGCGATCATCGACCTCAGCATCGAGCATGTTTCCAATGAATGATTTGCGCGATGCCCCCAGCACGACCGGATATCCGACGTCCACCAGTTGCGGCAGCCCTCGCAGAATCTCCAGGTTATGCGTCACGGTCTTGCCGAACCCAATCCCTGGGTCGATGAAGATCCGCGAGCGCGCAATGCCGGCGGCTTCGGCGCGCTCGGCCGCCTCGCGCAACCACCGCATGACGTCAGCGACGACATCGCGGTAGCGGGGGCGGTGCTGCATAGTGCGCGGGGTGCCGCGCATATGCATCAGGATGACCGAGGCCTTCGCGCGCGCGGCCACGGCCGCCATCTCAGGGTCGCCGCGGAGCGCGGTGACGTCATTGACCATGGTCGCCCCGGCGTGAAGTGCTGCTGCGGCGACGGCGGCTTTCGAGGTGTCGATGGAAAGCGGCACCGCCACGGTACGTGAGAGCGCTTCAATGACGGGGATGACGCGCCGCAACTCTTCCTGAAGCGGCACCGCTGCGGCACCCGGCCGTGTTGACTCCCCGCCGATATCAATCAGCTCAGCGCCTTCGGCGGCCATCTCGCGTCCCCGCTCAACACTCACCGCCGGGTCAGTAAACTTGCCGCCATCGCTGAAGGAATCAGGAGTGACATTCAGAATCCCCATGACGCGGGGACGCGGGAAACCGTTCATGGACGCCGTGACGCGCCCTCACGCTGTGGGGTGGTGGTTGCCAGTGGATGATGCAGACGGTTCCGTTGCGGTGAAGTCCTCGGGCAGGCCCAGGAGCTGCTTGATTTCTTCCCCGTCCAACACTTCCTTTTCCAGCAGCTTGGTGGCCAGCGTCTCCAGGTGGCCGCGGTGCTCGGTCAGCGTTTTCTGCGCCCGCTCATACGCGGCATCGACCAGCCGGCGCACTTCCTCATCGATCAGCACGGCGGTTTGCTCGCTGTAGTTGCGCTCTTCGAACAAGTCTCGGCCTAAGAACATTTGGCGCTCGCGCCGGCCGTACGTCAAGCTGCCCAGCCGCTCGCTCATGCCGAATTCGCAGACCATGCGCCGAGCCATCTCCGTGGCCTTTTCGATGTCATTTTGCGCGCCGGTCGTGATTTCCTTGAAGACCAGCTCTTCAGCCACCCGGCCGCCCATCATCACCGTCATGCGCGCGTTCAACTCCCGCTTGCCGGTCGTGTGGCGATCCTCGATCGGCAATTGCATCGTGTAGCCGAGCATGTGCGCGCCGCGCGGAATAATCGACACCTTGTGCAGCGGATCGGTGTCCGGCGTAAAGAGGGCCACCAGCGTGTGCCCGGATTCGTGGTACGCGGTGATCGTTTTTTCCTTGTCATTCAGGATCCGGCTCTTGCGCTCAGGTCCTGCGATGACGCGCTCAATGGAGGCTTCTAGGTCGGGCAGGCTGACACTCTCTTTATTCAGCCGGGCCGCCAGCAAGGCGGCTTCATTGGCCAGATTGGCCAAATCAGCACCCGAGAATCCCGGGGTTTGACGCGCGATGGACTTTAAATCCACGTCCTTAGCGAGTTTGATTTTTCGCGTGTGGACTTTGAGGATCGCCTCTCGTCCGATCAAATCCGGCAGATTGACGACGACTTGCCGGTCAAACCGGCCCGGACGCAGCAGGGCCGGATCCAAGACGTCAGGGCGGTTCGTGGCCGCCATCAGGATAATGCCCTCCTGGGTCTCGAAGCCATCCATTTCCACCAGGAGCGCATTGAGCGTTTGCTCGCGCTCATCATGGCCGCCGCCGATGCCGGCGAACCGCTGGCGTCCCACCGCGTCGATTTCATCGATGAAGATGATCGCGCCCTTGCCGCCGGCGCGCGCGTTGCGCCGGGCCTGCTCAAACAAATCGCGCACGCGGCTGGCGCCAACACCGACGAACATTTCGACGAAGTCCGAGCCGCTGATGCTGTAAAACGGCACGCTGGCTTCGCCGGCGACCGCTTTGGCCAGAAGCGTCTTGCCCGTGCCCGGCAGCCCGATCAGCAGCACCCCCTTCGGGATCTTTCCGCCCAGCCGCTGGAACCGTTTCGGGTCCTTCAAAAACTCGATGATTTCCCGCAACTCTTCCTTGGCTTCTTCGATGCCGGCGACATCATCGAACGTCACGCGGGTTTGGTTCTCGGGCGACACGAGCTTCGCGCGGCTCTTGCCGAAGGAGAGCAGGCGCCCCCCGCCCTGCGCTGAGCGCGTCACCAGCCACATAAACCCGAAGATAAAAATCCAGGGCAGCAGCCCCAGCATGATGCTCATGAAGCCGGCCTGGGGCGGCTGCACGTCGAAATTGGCCACGTTCTCCCGCAGCAATTTCACCACGTCCTGGTCATTCGGGGGCACGAACACCGAAAAGCCCCCGCCGTTTTTCAGCCGGCCTTCAATCCGGTCATCGACCAGCTTCGCATCGGTGATCTCGCGGGTCTCGCGGTTGGTTTCCACGAGGCGGTAGAATTCGCTGTAGGTCATCTGCCGGTGCCCTTTCAGGGCGGGAGCCAGCAGCTGCATCAGGCCCAGCAGGCCCAGTAGAATCACGAAGGTCAACAGCCATCGGGAACGTTGCGGTGGCATCGGTCGTAACGTGCTCATGGTTCCTTCTCTCCGTCGTGGGAAAATCGTCTTACCAGTTCAGTATAGCCTGACCGAGCGCAGATAGCAATGACGTGATCGCGCTCGCGGATGAGCTGCAACCCATTCGGCAAGTCGACGATCGCGCCGTTGGGCCGTTCGGTAAAGAGCCGCTCCGCCTCCGCCCAGTGGCGGAACTCCAACCGGCCGACAGCGCCGCGGAGTGCCTCCACCGTCTGGCGAAGCAGCTGGCGCTGCAGGGCTTTAGGTTGGCGGTTAAAGCCCTCCACCGAGATCCGAATGGCGCCGCTTCGATGGCGTTTTGCCACGCGCTTCCATTGCCGCGCCGCAGCCGTCTGAAGATACCGGTACTCCCAATGGGTATGGTTCGCGAGCTGCAGCAAGGCGTGCTTGATCTTGGGATTATACGTCTGCTGCAGCAACGGCAGCAGCTCATGCCGGATGCGGTTGCGAAGAAAGCGCAGATCCCGGTTCGACGGATCCTCGCAGTGCGAGAGCCCTTCAGCCTCAAGATACGCCAGCACGTCTTCGCGCCAGACATCAAGCAAGGGGCGGATGATCGTCGCGCGCTCATCAAGCGTCCGCTGCCAGGGGATGGCGCTCAAGCCCAGCAGCCCGGATCCTCGGAGCAGCCGCATCAGCACGGTTTCCGCTTGATCATCGGCCGTATGGGCCAGGGCAATGCGGTTCGCTTGCGCTCGGCGGGCCATCTGCTGCAGGGCGTCGTAGCGGATCCGCCGAGCCCCATCTTCGAGCGACCAGCCGTTGTCCGCGCAGGCGCGGCCGACCTCGCGGCGCTCGATGGCGACGGGCAATCTCCACCGCGCGGCCAGTCGGCGGACGAATTCGGCGTCCTCGCTCGAGGAGGCTCGCAAGCCATGATCCACATGCCCGACGACCAGGGCCAGCTTCCATGCCGGCTGAAGCCGCGTGAACAGGTGCAGCAGGGCGACGGAATCCGCTCCGCCGGAGACCGCCACGACCACGCGGTCTCCTGGCGTGAGCAGCTGATGCGTGGTGATGGCCTGAGTGATTCGCTCAAGCATCGACGGGGATGCCATGGGAGCTGGTGGCCGCGGTTACTTCGGCTGAAGGCGTTTGAGGGCGAGGGCGAGCACGCGCCGCACATCGCCATGGCGCTCGCGCTGCTGCCGGGTGAAAATCGCCTCGCGGGCTCGGGGATCATCAATCCGGCTGACCACATCCACCGCGGCCATTCGCACCGTCGGGTGGCGGTCGCGCAGCGCTTTCAGGAATGCCGGAAAGACTCCAGGATCCGCAGGCTGCAGCGGCTCGAGACCCAGCAGGGCGGCGCGCCGCACGCGGGGGTGCCGTTCTTCTTGCAGCTTGCGCAGCAGCAGCGGAATGGCGGCGGGCCCGGCAATGGCGGCCATGGCTCGCAGGGCATCAGCCCGCCGCTGCGGATTGCGATCGTCCACGTATTTTCGAATGTAACCGGTGCTGGGCGGCTCGCGCAAGGCCTCCAGACGGAGGAATCCCAGCTGCTGCTGGTATGGATCACGGGACTCGATGAGGCGCAACGCCTCCACCGCCTGCGGACTCAGATCCGACGGCTCAGCGCTCCGTGCTGGTGATGCGGGGATGCCGAGGATCAGGCAGCCGGCCACGAGCGAGCGCGCCGCCCGTCTGCGCAACGCATGCGGCCGAAATCGCGCGAGCTGCTTTTCCAGCTGGCGCTCGATTTCCGCAAACGATTCCCGAATGGAGATCCCCGGGTCCCGATGCTCCTCGTGGGCGGCGATGATGCGGCGGGGAATGTGGCAGGTCACCGAGGTGCGGTAGAGCTTGCGCGCGCCGTTTTCTTCGAACACGACGTGGATCGACAGCGCCTCCCCGCGGAAATGGCGCAAGCGATCTTCCAGGCGTCCGATGAGCTCCTCCAGGAGGTGCTGCACGTGCTGCCGCGGCCCGACATGCTTCAATTCAATCGTTGATTTCATCATCCCCCATCATACGCGACTTTGCTCTCAGCGACAACCTCCCTCCCGGATGGCGCTTGCCGGTCACCCAGAACTCCATGCGCCGCCCCGCCAGCAGGCGCGTCTGAGCGTCGAGCGCCGGCACGGCGATGAAGCACACCGTAATGAGCGGAATACAGAGCCATTCCAGCGCGAGCCCCAGCCGTTTTAGCAGCGAGTATTTCACGCGCGGTTTCGGCAAGAGCATCCAGCTGAGCCAAATTGTCACCGCAAAGGACAGCGAGGAGAGTTCAAAAATCGTCGCCTGGATCCTGGGCGCGCTGTAGTAGAGGACCGTGCTGGAGAACTCCCGTTGAGCCGCGAGGACCGGCAACCACCCGATGACCGTCAGCAGCAGGGGCCAGGTCGCCCAGGCCCAGTTCATCTCCAGGAGTTTCACGACATACCTGAGCCGTTGAAGCCGCGGCATGGCCTTCGCGTGGAGAAACCCGCGGAAGACGATGGGGAGATTTTCCACGCCCCAGGCCCACCGCCGCTTCTGCTTGTACACGGAACGCACGGTGCTCCACCACGTGGGCGCTGACACCACGTCCATCGACACGGTAATCGGCAACGGGATGACGCGGTACCGCCCCTCGTAGTGAAACAGCGCTTTCCAGAAAATCGCCGAGTCGTCGGAGACCATGTCGACGGGCCAGTAGCCGACATCGGCCAGCGCCTTGAAGCTCATGCTGTGGCTTGAAAAGGTGACCAGCTGCTCGGGGTTGGTGGCTTCAATCAGTTGGAAAAATGAGGAGCCGATGTCCAGCACGCGCGCAAAACCCGGGACCTCCCAGATGTTGTTATGGTAGACCGGGATTGGCTGGAAGCTCGCGCGCGTCCGCTCTCGCGTGGTGAGGAATCCGTAGGTCAGGCACGCGCAGTAGTGCGCGCTGACGACGGTATCGGCGTCGAAACAAGACATCAGGGCTTGCTCAAGCGGGATCCCATGGCGCTGCAGCGCGGCCTCGGCCGCCTTGGCGGCCCAGGTCGCATTGGCCCCCTTGACCTGCGCTTCGCCGGGCACCCCATCAGGATGCACCGTCACCAACAGCTCCAGCAGCTGCCCGCGATACCGTGCCTGCAGCTCGCGAGCGCCTGCGAGAATCTGCGGCTCGGCTCGAGCCTCCACCGCCAAGACGACCACAATCTGTTTCGCCGGGAAGGTTTGGCGAAGCACGCTCTGCACGCCGGCTTCGATAATGGCAGGGTCCTCCCGGAAGATCGGAAACAGGATCACGTGATACACCTCCTGCCATCTGGGCGCGGATGCTGCGGCGCCGATGAAAGAGCGCAAGGCTCGGCGATGCAGCCACTGGGACAGCTGGGCCTTGGGATGCTGCGGATGGGAGGTGCGCGCGAGATGCTCCAGCGCTTGCGTGGGCTGGGCGAGCTCTCGGAGGCGCGCCATCCAATCCGTCTTGGTCTCCAGGGAGAGGCGGAAATACGAGAGCATCAGAAACAGCGTCATGTAAAACAACCGCAGCAGCCAATAGAGATCAAAGGCGATGATGACGATGGCGGCGGTCAACGGCCGCCACCAGGACAAGAGCAGGAGGCCGAGGATGGTCGCCCAGCTCAGCCCGCCCGGAAGACATTCAAAGAGGCGTTGCCGGCGATGCTCGGCCTGCGATAATCCGCGCCGGGTAAAGTGAAAGGCCATTAGCGCTTCGAGAGCGGCAGCAGCTCTTTGTGCGGCAGCAGGCGCAGGCGCACCAATGCCCCCGTGGCGGGCTCCAAGTAAAAGAGGCTTCCCTGCTCTTCGCTGTAGGCAATCGATGTCTCGGGCTTTACGCGGCAAATGTCCGCAAGACGCGATGCCCCCTCGGGCGCGCGCTCAAGCAGCATGACGCGGTCGCCATCGCGAAACAGGACGTGCGATCCTCCCAGCACCCAAAACGCTTGCTGGATGCGCTTGCCCTGCGTATGCCACCACTGCAGCTCCGGAGCGTCCCAGCGATCTTCAGCGTTCTCCATCGCTGCGGAGAAATCAAGCACGCCCAGGGCGTGGGCGTGCCACACCAGCGCGCGCGGCTCGGCCCAGGCCAGCCCAATGATGCCATGATCGACGAAACGCCGCAGCGGCCGCCCGGTGAGAATCTCACCCTGCGCGCCGGAGAGCACCACAGCCTCCTTCGCAAAGACCGTGATCTGAAACCGCTCATTCTGGCGGAGCCGCTCCAGCAATCGGATCGGGGCGGCCTCGCCAAAGAGGGAGCCAGCACTTTTCCCGTCATGATCAAGCCGGAGGATCCCTTCATCGGTCAGCGCATAGAGGAGTTTCTCAAAACACCCCAGGCCTGCGACGCCAGCGCGCAGCGGCGTCCGCGTAGGTTTCGGGCCGAGGTCGATCCGATAGAGCGAGGCGCGAGAGACCGCAAAGAGGCGCTTCCGGTCAAGCGGATCCCAGACGACATCATCGAGCGGCTCCGGCACGATCGCGGTGATCTCCTCAAGATGCACTGGATCGGTTCTCAGATCCGCCAGCAGATACGCCGGATGGCCATCCGTGATGGTGCGCAGCAGGATGATCGGGCTGTCTCGCATCACGGTGACGCCGGCGAGGCGATGCGTCCCAAATGCTGAGGCCTCGGACGCCAAGGGCCGCAGGCGCTCCTCTCTCCCATCATAGACCGCCACGTCAGCGAGGCGGGTTCCGCGGGGGAGCACCATCCAGCGAGTGTCCGGCACAGGCCAGAGCGCTTCATGCGCCGCGCGACTGAGCATCGTGCGGGTGAACACCGCGGGGAGCAGGACGATTTTCTCCAAGACCGTCGCTTTTTTTACGGCGACCGCGACGGTGTCGCTCCACGGCTGATGGTCCTTCAGGACGAGTTTGACGGTATAGGTGCCTGGCAGCAGGTCGGGAATGGTGGTGGGCGTGCGTTTGGCGTATCGGCGATTATTCAAATACACCGTTGCCCCCTGCGGGATCGAGGCCACAGAGATAAGGCCGGTTCTCACCAGTTCTTGTCCCGGCCCGGGGTGATAGGCATACCCGAGGCTTCGCATAATCACCATCGGGCACGTCACGACGTAGATGGCGACGAACAGCGCGAAGACGATCCGGCGGATAATCTGCATGACAATAACCAATCACCAAATTCCAATGACCAAAGAATATCCAATGACCGAATCACCAATGACCAAACTGTTTGGTAATTGGATCATTGGAACATTGGTCATTGTTTGGTTATTGGTGCTTGGTTATTGGTTATTATGTTCAGGGCCTCCCTGCGTGGCCAGCGTGCGGGCCACCTGGATTTTCTTCAGCAGGTCTCCGGTCTCGTAGGGCTTCTCCAAGTGGAAGATCGCTCCAAGCCGGAACGACGTGGCAATATCATGCTCAGTGCCTCGCGCGGTCACCATAATCACCGGGATGTCCTTGAGGTCTTGATCGGCTCGCAATCGCCTCAGCGCCTCATACCCGTCCATCTTCGGCATCATCACGTCGAGCAGAATCACATCGGGCTGCTCGACCTTCGCCAAGATCAGCCCCTCCTCGCCATTGGCCGCGGTCAAGGCCCGGTAGCCTTCGCGTTCCAGGATCAGCTTGACCACTTTGCGGTGATTCGCTTCATCATCGATCATGAGCACGACCGGGTGCTCCTTGTCTTGCGCCATGGCAGACTCCTACGGTTGACGGTCTTCGGTTCGGCGGCCTGCGGCAAGCGGCAGGATGACCATGACCGTCGTGCCCTTTCCCTCTTCGCTATCGACCTGCATCAGCCCCTGATGTCCCTCGACGATCGTGGCGGAAATCGGCAACCCCAGCCCAACGCCTTCGCCGGGGGGTTTCGTGGTGAAAAACGGGTTGAAAATCTTCGAGAGATTTTCTTTCGAAATGCCCACGCCGGCATCGGCGATCTCGCACACGACGGCGGTATCGCCTGGGCGGAACACATCTTGCCCGCGCGATCCGACACCGCGGCCGGTCATCAGCTCTTTGGCATAAGCGATGATGCGCAGCGGCCCTCCCTGCGGCATCGCGTGGGCCGCATTGAGGAGCAGATTGATGAACACCAGCTTCAGCTGATGCTCGTCAATCATCACCTCCGGCAAATCCGCTGGACACTCTTTGCTGAGCTTGATGCCCTGATTCTCCAGCTGCGTGGCCACCAGGGCCAAGGCCGCCTCGATCACGCGGCACAGCGAGCCGGGTTTGAGTTCCGGGACGGCCGGACGGGAGAAATCCAGCAGCCCGCGGACGATTTTATCCGCGGTCTGGACCGCTTCGCGCATGACTTGCAAGACTTCCTGCCGCCGGGTGTGGTCGGCGTCGCCTTCCAGGTAATTGATGCATTGCAGCAGGATGCCGAGGGGGTTTTTGACCTCATGGGCCACGCCGCTGGCAAGCTGCCCCACCGCGGTCATTTTTTCAGCCTGGATCAGCATGGCTTGGGTGCGCCGCAATTCCGACACGGCGCGCTCAAGCTCCGTGGCGCGCTTCATCTCCGTGATGGCGGCCGCCGTCACCGCATCGGAGAGGGCTTTCTCGCGCTGCTGCAGTTCATTGCGCGCCGTGATGTCCGCCACGTAGCTTCGCAGCAAATTGGTCTCGGGGTGATAGGAGATGCGTTGCTCATACGTGCGCGCCCCCAGCGTAATCTCGCGGATTTTCGAGGTCGCACCATTGTGCTTGAGCTCTTCGGCGATCTCCGGCAGGCCCTCAAGCGCTGGATGGGACGCGCCCGGTTCGCCCAGGGCTGGAAAATGGGCGCGGGCGGCGGGGTTGATATAGGTGATGTGGCCCTCGAGCGTTGTTTCAATCACCGGGTCAGGGTGTTGCTCGGGGAATGAGGCCAACCGGGCGACCTCTTGCTCCGCGTGCTTGCGCTCAATCGCATACCGGACGGACCGCTCAAGCAGATTCCGGTAGACTTGCACATAGCCCTTGACCAGATAATCCTGGGCTCCGTACTGCAAGGCTTTCATGTCTAGCGCTTCGTCATCAGAGGAGGTAAGCACGATGACCGGCACGCCGCGCGCTTGCCCGGTGACCTTCTGGATCGTTTCGAACCCGCTGCTATCCGGCAGGTGAAGATCCGTCAGGATGATGTCGATACCGCCCTCGCCCAGCCGCTGCAGTCCCATGGACACCCGGTTGGACCACACCAGATCGAAGGTGGCGGTCTTAATCGCCCCCAGCGCTTCGCGGATCATCTGGGCATCGTCAGGATTGTCCTCGATGAGGAGCACTTTAAAATGCTGAGGCTCTGGCATCGCGGCGGTTACAAACGCGAGGCCAAGGCAATACCAATCAGCATGCAAGCCCCTCCTGCCCAGTACGGGGTTTGGCCGACGATGGGGGCCAGCCGGATGACATCGTGGTTCATCAGCCATCCCCCCAGGACCGGGCCGACGATCCGCGCCGTGCTGGCGGTGGATTGCATCAGGCCGAGCACTCGGCCCTGGGCGGAAGCGCTCACCTGCTTCGAGGCGAGCCCATTGAGGGGGGCCGCGACCAACCCGTGCCCGACCGCAATGATCGCCGTGGCGGTGAAGAGCACGACCGCTGTGCCGCTTAAGGGCAGCCAAAACATCCCCACAGCTAAGAGGAGTGCCCCAGCGAGTGCGAGCGTCTTATCGCTTGAGATTTTGACCAGCCATCCCACCAAGCCGCCTTGAATGATCGCGCTGAGCAGGCCCTGGCAGGCGAAAATATAACCGTTCTGGCTGGGCCCGTAGCCGAAGCGGCGCTCAGTGAACAAAGGGTACGTGGCCGTCAGCAGCGAAAACGCGACGGTGGTGACGAAGTACGTGGCCATGACGAGCGGCAACGACCGGCTCTGAGGCATGCGGAAGATGCTCGGGACGGTGCCGGGCTGCCGCATGGTGGTTCGATCGGTTGTGGGCAAGCTCTCCGGAAGAAAACAATAGACCGCCGCGGCGTTCATGGCAGCGAGGCCCGAGGCGAAGATAAAGGGTGCGGCGATCGACACATGGCTGAGGACGCCGCCGATGGCCGGCCCGAAAATGAATCCTAATCCGAACGCCGCCCCGATGAGCCCCATGCCCTTGGAGCGCTCCTCCGGCGATGTGACATCGGCGATGTACGCCTGGGCGGTGGAGATATTGCCGCCGGTCGCCCCATCGATGATGCGGGCGACGAACAGGAGGCTGAGTGTTTGTGCCAGCCCCATGAGCAGAAAGCCCGCCGCGGTGCCGAGCAAACTCATCAGCAGCACCGGCCGCCGGCCGATCCGGTCTGAGAGTTTCCCCAGCAGCGGCGCGCAGAGGCATTGCATCGCGGAGTAGACGCCGAGCAGCAGCCCGATCACCAAGGGCGATGCGCCGAAGCGCTCGGCGTACAGGGGCAAAATCGGGATGACGATTCCGAAGCCCACCAGGTCAATGAACACGGTCAGGAAAATAATGGCGAGAGGAGATCGTAGATTTCTCATGAGGCGAAACTGGCGGTGACTGGGCTCGAACCAGTGACCCGAGGCTTATGAGTCCTCTGCTCTACCAACTGAGCTACACCGCCGTACCCGCGCTCCATCACGAGTAGTATTATAGCGGAATCCCGCCCAAGAAACACACAGCCCCCCACGGCATCGTGAGGGGCTGTGCAAACGCGCAGCGTTTCGAAAATCGCAAGGGCAGGTTCGCCGCCGATTACTCCGCCGGAGGCACGTAGACTTTTCCGCCTTCCGCGCGGATCAGCATCGTCGCCGACGGCGGGGCGTTGATCGTCGCGGTCGCTTCGGCGGTCGCGGTGCCGCAGGCCGTGCCGCTGCCGTCATCGGCGGTGACGCGCACGCGATACGTTCCGTTTTTCACGTAGGTATGCTTGAGGATCATGCCTGAGCCGGTTTCGCCATCGCCCAAGCTCCAGGTGTAGGTCAAGACATCGCCGTCAGGATCTTGGCCCTCGCCGGCCATGAGGCTCAGCGATTCGTTCGCGCAGCCGCTGATGGGTTTGAGGGTGATCGTCGGCGCATGATTCGCGATCACCGGAATGGCGGCGGAGGCCGTTGAACATGCCGAGCCCAACCCATCATCCACGGTTAAGGTCGCCGTATATTTCCCGCCCTTTTGATACACATGGGATGTTTGCGCTCCCTCGCCGGCCTGGGACTTGTCGCCAAAATCCCATCGGTAGCTCAGCGCGTTGCCATCCGGATCCGCCGATCCAGCACCACTGAATTTGACGTCAAGCGGCTGGTTGCCGTGGTAGGCGCAGGCCGTCGCCGTCTGCTGGGCTTTCGCCACCGGCGGGCTGTTGACGAGAATGACCTGCACCATTTCATTGGTTGAGCAGGCGGTGTGCTGGCCGTCATCGGCCAGAAGCTTGATCCGGTACGTGCCGCCTTTGGTATAGCTGTGGCTCGCCGTCATGCCCTCGGCGACCGTGCCGTCCCCAAAATCCCAGCGATAGGTGAGGGCCTCGCCGGGCGTGTCGCTCGACTGCATGGCGCTGAGGCTCACGGGTGCCCCGACGCACGCCCGAGGGGGAGCTGAAAACACCGCCTTCGGGGGTGTGTTGACATGCACGATCTGCTCGGTTTTATCCTCGCAGCAGGTGGTGGAGGTGCCGTCATCGACCGTGAGGGTGACCCGATAGTCCCCCGCCTTCGCAAACGTATGGGGCACGCGCACTCCTTCAGTGGTGGTGCCATCGCCGAAATCCCAGGTGTACGTGAGGCGGTTGCCATCAGGGTCCGAGGAGCGCGACCCGTCAAATTCGAAGGTATTGCAGGAGCTAATCGGCGTGACTTTCGGTGCGGCTGTGCTGGGAGCCGGCGGGGCCCCGGCACCCTTCGTGAAGTAGATGCGCAGCGGCTGCCCGCTCTGATCCTTAAACTCAAAGCCGGCGTTGCCTTTGCGCTGGGTCACCTTGGTCATCCGGTAAATCCATCGGCGGCCGCCTTCGCCTTCCAGCACCGGCACTTGAGTGGACACCCAGGCCTCGCTCCCCGAGGACTTGATGGGGTAGCACTTGCCGGTCGGGGAAATCAGCGAGAGGCGCGCGCCATCCGGATCCACGTCATAATTGGATTCCACCACACAGGTGCTGCCTTCAGGAACCGCCGGGAAAAACTCCATTGTGGCTTCAGGCTTTCCCGGCATGCGGGGAAATGCGGTGGCCAACGTTTCATCGGCCTGCTCAGCCAGACGGATGGAAGGGCTTAAGGCATAGGCTTCAACGCCCGGCGGGAGCACATCCAAGGAGAAGACATTGTTGTCATCTCCGGCCAGTCCCTGCGCCTCAAACCGGAATACCGCGTTGTCGCCTTGGGTGTCGCCCATCTCCAAGGGGAACGGGCCGAATTCCAGCGTGGTGCCATCGGCCGCTTCCGGCCCAATCGTATAGGACGCGAGCGCTTTTGAGCCAGCCCCATACACGCTGAACCTGGTGATAGTGTTCCATCCCCCGGCCATTTCATCGCGCTTTCCTTTAATGTCGGCGTCAAACACGCGCAGGCTGATCGGTGCGCCGAACGAGCGGGGAACCTCGACAAACACCTCAAGGTTGTCCGGACGAGCCCCGTAATCTGTTTTACCGTGGGAGCCGAAGATATAGAACCATTTCACGCCGTTGACGACCTGATCAGGAATCGGTGCAGACGTTTGTCTGCCTTTGTCGGATGCTCTGGCTGGAGATTTTTTGGCGGGCGAGGTTTTTCGCGTTGCGGTCGTGGTAGATGCTGGCTTCCTCTTTGTCGTGCTGGCTGCGGCAATGGCTCGCTCAATGGCTTGCTGGCGCATCGCGGACTCCATCGCGGCATCAGGGCCTTGCGCGGCCCAGAGCGGCTGGGCCGCCATAGCGGTTGAGGCGCAAAACATCGTTGTGACAACAGCCTGCCGCAGCTGGATCATGTCCCCATCCTCCTTAGCGTTCCTTAATTCGACTCCATATATTATAAAAGTTTTCACTTTCGCATAAGAAAATCAGTGACAATCGATTAGTATACTTGAGATGCGGGACTTTGGCAAGAGAAAATTTGCTACCGAACGGCCGAAAGCGCAGGCAGCGAATGGTAGCCCTGAGGGTCGATCTCTGCCGTCGAGAATCCGCACGAGCAGACGGCGGCGATCAGGCGGCGGAGGAGGGCGGGATCTTGAAGACGGGGCAACTCCTCGGCTCCAACCTCTATAGAGGCTCGGCTGCCATGGTGGCGAACGCGGACTTGCTTGAAGCCCTCGGCCTTGGCTGCCGCTTCAGCTCTCTCAATGTGAGCGAGTTTTTGCTCGGTCACCGGCTCGCCGTGCGGGATCCGAGAGGAGAGGCAGGCGTTTTGCGGTTTGTCCCAGTTGGGCAGCCCCAGCGCTCGGGCAAGGGCCCGGACATCCCACTTCGCCAAGCCGGCTTCTTGAAGCGGAGCGTGGATGCCGCGTTCGGCTGCCGCCCGTTGACCCGGCCGTTCGTCCAACAGATCATCGGCGATGGCCCCATAGAGGATCGCGGAGTAGTGTTTCCGCCGTGCTAGAACCTCCAGCTCTTGAAATAGGGTCTGTTTGCAGATATAGCAGCGCACCGGGTTGTTGGCTCGGTAGGAAGGATTGCTGACTTCCTGCGTGTTGATGGTCAGATGCTGCAGGCCAAGCTGCTGGGCAAGCTGTTGAGCGTCTTTAAGGTCCTCCCTGGTGATGGATGGGGAGTCAGCGGTGACCGCCAAGACCTGTTCCCTGCCCAGGATGTCTCGTGCAAGCTTGGCTAGCAACGTGGAATCCACCCCTCCTGAGAACGCGACAATCACCCGGTCGAATTCTTTGAGGATCCTCTCAACCGCTTCCTGTTTCCTTTGAAGATCGCTCTGCATGCTCATCTAGCGATCCATCCCCCACCCAGGACCACATCGCCATCATAGAAGACGACAGCCTGCCCAGGCGTGATCGCCTGCTGTGGTTCATCGAATTCGACGGATACCGCCGAGTCGGCTGGGGGCTGGGGGCTG
>JACQWM010000048.1 GCA_016209275.1 Candidatus Omnitrophota bacterium | reverse complement strand
GTAAATGAGTGAGTTACTAAGTACATACCTTCTGAACTACTACAATAAGGAAGAAGTTGGACATCGACTTCTTCCTGATGTAAAGCTGGACGAGTTCTGGGTGGAGCTGGTCAAGTTTCGCCAGGCGAAGGCGGAGTTCTTGCCCTTCAAGGACCAGGCCGGGAAACCCTTCTGGTTTGTCCTCACCCCGAAGCTCCAGGAATCATTGCACCAGGTGGACTCGCGCGGGAAGGACTCGCTCTACAGCGTGGTCAAGGAGGAGATCCAGGCAGAACTTACGGAGCAGGCGCTGATTGAAGAAGCCATGTTCTCGAGCGTCATCGAAGGGGCGTTCTCCACCATTGCGCGCGCCCGGGAGCTGATCGTCGAAGGCAAGCCGCCGAGGGATACGAGCGATCAGATGGTGGCGAACAACGGCCGCGTCATGCGCTACGTGCTGGAGCAGCGAGAGGCCCCATGTTCCATCGAGCTGATGCACGCGATCCAGCGCATAGTGACGGAGAAGACGCTCGAACACGAGGCGGATGCCGGCCGATTCCGCAATGGACCGATCTTCGTCGTGAACCAGCGCCGAGAAACCATCTATACCGCACCGCCAGCTGATGCCGTGCCGTCATCCATCGATGCGCTCATCCAGTGGATCAATGAGGGGGCGCAGCAGCCGTTTATTCATCCCATCCTCCGGGCGGCGATCATCCACACGTATCTGGTGTATGTGCATCCCTACGCGGATGGCAATGGCCGGACCGCCCGAGCGCTGTTCTACTGGTATCTGCTCAAGCACCGCTACGAGTTCTTCCGCTACTTTTCCATTTCCTCGATCATCCAGGAAACGCGGCAGCGGTACTACAAGGTGCTCAAGGACATGGAGGATCACGAGGCCGATGTGACCTACGTGCTTCTCTACATGGCTGAATCCGTCGTCCGCGCCATCGACGTGATCCTCCAACGAATCACCGAGCGCTATCGAAGAGATCTCCTCTTCGGCAACATCCGCGAGCGGAACATCGTCCTGAACGAGCGCCAGACGCGCTTCCTGAAGTATCTGTCGGTTTCCAGAGAGAATCGTGGCGCCATGGCGAAATATCAGAAGGAGTTCAAAGTGGTTTATGAGACCGCTCGTCGGGATCTGGCCCAGCTGGAAACCCTGGGGATCCTCGCGAAGGGCAAGCAAGGCCGCCAGTTTATCTACACGTTGAATCCCGCCTTCCTTACGACATCAGGAATCAAGGCTGGTTGACTGTAACCAGATTGTCACAAAGTATCCACCGGGTGCGAGGAGGGGCTTTTGTTTGAAAGCGGGAAGGTCAAGACAAAAAAATCTGAACGGGCGGGGTCGTTCCGCGACCAGGCACCCGCCCGCTCAGACAGAGACGTGCACCATCTACTCCTCACTTCAGTAGGAGTGTTGCGCGTGCCTTCCTCCTACCACTTCAAGTATACCTGATTTCTCCGTCGACAATTCGTCCCTCCGCTTGTGCTACAATGCCTCACGACATGAAGATCGCCGTGCCGAAGGAGACACGACCGGGCGAACGCCGGGTTGGACTGGTGCCTGAGTCGTGCAAGAAGCTGATCCAGGCGAAATACACCGTCTCGGTGGAGCAGGGCGCCGGCGAAGCCGCCTTCTACCCGGATGACGCGTATCGCGAGGCTGGCTGCGCCGTCGAGCGCGATCCGGCAGCGCTAATCGGCGCATCACCGATCGTGCTGAAGGTGAATCCCCCTGCCATCGACACTGCGGGCCGCAACGAAGCCGAATGGATGACGCCCGGAACCGTGCTCGTGGCGTCGCTCATGCCGCTGCGTCATCTGGACATCGTGCGCGCGTTGGCGGCGCGCAACATCACGGCGTTCTCGACGGACGCCATCCCGCGGACCACGCGCGCGCAGGCCATGGATACCCTCTCCTCAATGGCCAGCATTACGGGCTACAAAGGGGTCCTGCTCGCGGCGGCCGAGTTCACCAAGTACTTCCCGATGTTGATGTCCGCCGCCGGCACGGTGTTTCCGGCGAAGGTCTTCGTGATCGGCGCCGCGGTCGCCGGATTGCAGGCCATTGCGACGGCCAGACGGCTGGGGGCGAATGTCACCGCCACCGACGTGCGGCCCGAGGTCAAAGAACAGATCGAGAGCCTGGGTGCAAAGTACGTGGGAATCGAGCTGAAGGAAAGTGCGTCGGCGGGCGGCGGCTATGCGCAGGAGCTTTCCGAAGCGGACAAGCAGCGGCAGCGGGAGTTGTTGGCCGAGCAGTGCGCCGCATCCGATGTCGTGATTACCACAGCGCTCATCGGAGGTGTTAGGGCGCCCAAGCTCATCACAGCACAGATAGTGAGCCGGATGCGGCCGGGCTCGTTGATCGTGGATTTGGGAGCGGATGGCGGAGGCAACTGCGAGCTCTCAAAGCTCGGTGAAACTGTGACGGTGGGTGGTGTGAGGATCATCGCGCCGCTGAACCTGCCCGCGACGATGCCGACGCATGCCAGCCTACTGTTCTCGCGAAACCTCACGGCCTTCATCCAGGCGTTCACCAAAGACGCCGCATTCCAACTGAATCTCTCTGATGAGATCCAGCAGGGGATGCTCATCACGCATGGGGGCGAGGTGCGGCACCCGCGGACCCAGGAAGCGCTCAAGCAGAGACACCCATGATGGCTGTCGATTACTGGCCCATGTTCTTCGTGCTGCTGTTGGCCACGTTTGTCGGCATCGGGGTCATCCGCCGCGTGTCGCGCCTCTTGCACACGCCGCTGATGTCCATCACGAATGCCATCTCGGCGATCGCCGTCGTCGGCTCGATCATCGTGACCGGGTCCGAGCATCCATTGCCGATGCGCGTGCTCGGGGCGATCGCGCTCTTCGCCTCCATGACGAACATCGTCAGCGGATTTTTGATCACGGACCGCATGCTCAAGATGTTCAAGAAAGAGCCCCGCAAACCATGACGACGGACGCCCTCACCGAACTCGCCTACCTGGTGGCGACGGCACTCTTCGTCTTCTCGCTGCATTGGATGAACGATCCGAACACCGCGCGGCGGGGGGTGTTCTCCGGTGTCGCGGGGATGCTGGTCGTGGTGCTCGCGACTTGGGCGCAGCCGTCGGTCATCATCCACCATGGATGGATCGCGGCGGCGATCGCCGCGGGTTTCCTGGTGGGCGTTCCGCTCTCGCGCGTGCCGCTCACCGCCGTTCCGCAGCGGACAGCGCTCTCCCACGCCTTCGGCGGTCTTGCGGCAGGATTGGTCGGCACGGCCGAGTACTTCCTGTGGTTGGGCGAGGCGCAACAGCTGATGACCGGCTTTCGCATGACCGCCGTCGTCGTCGAGATCATCCTCGGCTACCTCACCTTCACCGGCAGCTTGATGGCGGCCGGGAAACTCCAAGGCATCCCATGGATCCCTGCGCGGCCGGTGACTTTCCCGATGCAAAACGTCATCAACATCGGTGCGCTGCTGCTGGCCTTGAGTTTGGGCGCAGCACTGGTGGGGCATCCAGCCGCTGCATGGTCGCCGGCGGCGTTTCTGGCGATCATCGGTCTGGCCCTGGCGTTCGGGGTGTTGTTGATCATCCCGATCGGCGGGGCGGACATGCCCACGGTGATTTCCATTCTCAACGCCTATGCAGGGCTCTCGGCCGTCGCCATGGGGTTCGTCCTCAACAATAAACTGCTGATCACCGCCGGCGCACTCGATGGCTCAAGCGGCCTCATTCTCTCCATCATCATGTGCAAGGCGATGAACCGGTCGTTCACGAATGTGCTCTTCGGCGCCTTCGGCCAAGTCAAAGCGGCGGTCGCCGGCAATGAGCAGAAAACCTACAAGACCGAAACCATCGAAGGGGCGGCGCAGATCCTCGAGCAGGCCAACTTGGTGGTGATCATCCCCGGCTACGGCATGGCGGTCGCGCAAGCGCAGCACAAGGTGCGGGAGCTCTACGATCAGCTCAGGAAGCGCGGGATCACGGTGAAGTTCGCCGTTCACCCTGTGGCGGGGAGAATGCCGGGGCACATGAACGTGCTATTGGCGGAAGCCGACATTCCCTATACCGACTTGGCAGAGATGGACGACATCAATCCGGAGATGCCGCAGTGCGACGTCGCCCTCGTCCTTGGGGCGAACGATGTCGTGAATCCGGCGGCGCGGACAGACAACACCAGCCCGATCTATGGCATGCCTATCATCGACGCGGACAAGGCCAAGACCATCTTCGCCGTCAAGCGCAGCAAGAGCCCCGGCTTCGCCGGCATCGAGAACGAGCTGTATTTCTTAGACAAGACCTGGATGCTCTTCGGTGATGCCAAGGCGGTCGTCGGCGAGCTGGTCAAGCAGCTCTCCGGCGGCATGCACTAAGAGAGACGAACCAAGCGTCGGCATCCGTTCTACAATCCTGTCCCTGCTAACGAAAAGTTGACAACGCGCACGTAAAGCTTTAAGGTCTACCTATAGCGAGGGCGGGGTAGGGTGCGCCCCAACAAAGGGAGAGGGGATGTTTCAGGAACGAGGAAGCGGGGGGTTCGGCGGTGGCGGATATTCGGATCGTCCCCGTGAGATGCACAAGGCCGTCTGCGCCGACTGCAAGCAGGAATGCGAAGTGCCGTTTAAGCCAAGCGGCGACCGCCCAATTTACTGCAAGAGCTGCTTCTCGAAGCGAAAAAGCACTCGCTAGAGCGCTACGCAGCGCGTCACGACAACACGCCGTCACAGGTTTCGGGTATTGTTGTCTTCGGATACCGCGGTTCGTTGAGCAGGGGGGATGACGATGGGCAAGGTGCTGGCGTGCAAAGATGTCGGGGTTGATTGCGACTTCGTGATTCACGGCAAGGATGAGGCGGATGTGCTGCGGCAAGCTGCCGAGCACGCCAAGGGCTGCCACCAGAACGTGCAGATGACGCCGGCGGTCCAAACCGCGATTCGCGCCGCCATCAAGGACGAAGGCAGCTCCTGCTGCGGCGGCTCCTCCTGCCACTAACCATGCTCGATTGCAAGACCCCAGCTGGAGGCGCATGGACATGATCAAAGGGCGTGGAGCGGTGGGATTGTTGATCGTGCGCGTGGTGGCGGGTTTGGCATTCGTCCAGCATGGCTGGCCAAAGTTTCAGCACGCCTTCAACTGGATGGGGCCTGACAGCTCGATGCCGGGGATCTTGCAAGCGCTGGCGGCCTGCTCGGAGTTCCTCGGCGGATTTGCCTTGATCCTCGGCTTGCTGACCCCGCTGGCCGCCGCCGGCATTGCGTGCACGATGCTCGTGGCGATCGGCCTCGTGCATCTGCCGCACGGCGATCCGTTTGTGGGGCAGGGCGGGCGATCGTATGAATTAGCCGCGGTCTACCTGTCGACGATGATCGCGCTGCTCTTGCTCGGCCCCGGCAGCCTCTCGCTAGATGCGCGCCTGCTGCGCAAGAAACGCTAAACCCCCTCCGACAGCGGGCCGATGCGGCGCGCAGCATGGACACGCGTAGGTCTGGCCGTCGGCATCGGCGCGGCGGCGGTGGCCGCAGCGCACGTCGTGCGAGCGCGTGAGGCCCAGTCGATGGACCCCTCCAAACCACGCGCGCACTCCGGTGAGTCGTGCGCGTTGCCGGTCAGCGACGCGGAGCTGCGCAAGCGCTTGACACCGGAGCAGTATCGCGTGGTCCGCGAAAACGGCACCGAAGCGCCCTTCGCCAATCCCTATTGGAATAACCGCCGGCCGGGCCTGTATACGGATGTCGTCAGCGGCGAGCCGCTGTTTGCCTCCTCGGATAAGTTTGATTCCAGCACGGGCTGGCCGAGCTTCACGAAGCCGGTGCATCCGGGCGCGGTGGTCGAAGTCTCAGACGCCAGCCATGGGATGGATCGCACCGAGGTCCGT
Source organism: Candidatus Omnitrophota bacterium (assembly GCA_016209275.1). Lineage (NCBI taxonomy): Bacteria > Pseudomonadati > Candidatus Omnitrophota > Candidatus Omnitrophota bacterium. Next base: position 7,983 of record JACQWM010000048.1, on the reverse strand, counting down.
TCGAAGAACGCCAACTCGCATCTGGGCCATGTGTTCACCGACGGCCCGGGGCCGAGCGGCCTGCGCTACTGCATCAATTCCGCGTCGCTGCGGTTCATTCCGCTGGAGGAGTTGGAGCAGCGCGGCTACGGCGCCTACCGCGCCCTGTTCGGGCCATCGAATTCCGAAGCGCGCTAGTCCTTCAGCAGCTTGCGGAGGCGGTTGAGGAGCGCGTCGGGGTCGAAGGGCTTGGCGATCATGTAGTCGAAGCGGTCCGTGTCTCCTGCGCCGCTGTCTTCCTCGATCAAGCCGCTGAGGGCCACGATGAGCAAGCGCGCCGTGGCTGGATTCGACTTGATGAGGTGGCAGAGCTTCCAGCCGTTCATCCCCGGCAATTGCAGATCAAGAATCACCAGCGACGGCGCATGCTGCCGGATGAGGCCCAGCACCTGGTTGCCGTCGCCGCAGGAAACCGCCGTGTATCCTGCGCCCTTGAGGCAATCAACAATCACCTCGCGCAGATCCGGCTCATCCTCAACGACCAGAATCGTGTGCGGCATCGCGTCACGCCGCCAGCGGCAAGGTGATGCGGAAGGTGGTCCCCGCGCCGACGGTGCTCTCGACATCGATGACCCCATGATGGTTTTCGATGATCGAGCGCACGATCGCCAATCCTAAGCCAGTACCCTCGCCCCGGGGCTTGGTGGTAAAAAACGGCTCCCAAATCTTCGCCAGGTGCTCCGGCGGAATGCCCGTACCGGTATCCGCGATGTCGACGTGCACGACCTGATCCCCGGGTTTGAGGAACACCGTGCGGCGTCCGCCGGCTGGTCCCGGCTGCGGCAGGGTGGACAGCGAGGTGGCCACCCGGATGGTCCCGCCGTTTGGCATCGCCTGAATCGCGTTGCTGATCAGGTTAATCAGGACTTGCTGCATCTGCTCGCGATGGATCATGGCCGACGCCGACGCCGCCGAAGGCGTGGCGATGAGCTGGATATTCGCCGGCACCTTGGCGTTGCGCACCGCGGCCACGGCGTCCGCGATGACCGCGTGCAGGTCATCGCGGGAGAGGACCAGGTCATCGCGCCGGGCTAAGCTCAAGAGCCCGTGCACCATGGTGGTGGCGCGCTTGGCCGAGTCTTCGATCAGCGCCATCGCTTCGGCGGACTGCTCCCCGAACGGCTCCCCGGCGCGCTGCATCTCTTTCAGCAGCGAGAGCCCCGTCGTGACGATGCCCAGCGGATTTTTCAGATCATGGACGATGCCGGCGGCGAATTGGCCGATCGAGGCGAGTTTCTCGGATTGGATCAGCTCCGCCTGCATGGCCTTCAGATTCTCATAGGCCGTTTTGATTTCCTCTTCGGCGCGCTTGCGCTCGGTGATGTCGCGCGAGACCACGACGACTTTATCGGGCACTCCCGCGGCATCCTTGATCACGTCGCTTTGCGATTCGATGTACCGGATCGAGCCGTCCGCGCGCACGAAGCGGTATTCAGACCGGCAGCCCGCTCCGGTGCGGATGACCTCCTCGAACGTCTGCTTCAGGCGCGCGCGATCCTCCGGGTGCACTTCGCCGAAGGAGTCGGTGCCTTGCAGCGCGCTCGGATCGCCAAGGACATGGCGATACGACGGGCTGTTATAGAGCCGCTTGCCGTGTTTGTCCAGGATGGCGATCAGGTCCGCGACGTTTTCCAGGATGAGCCGCAGATGCTCGTCATAGGCATGCGATGCCATGCGCCACCTCGATTAAAAAAAGCCGACGAGCTCGACATCCGGGGCTTCCCAGACGCTGCCGTCGGCGAATTTGATCGTCAGAATCGCCACCACCACCTGCTCGAGCTTCTGGACGGCCTCGGCGTCCTCCAGAACCGTTTCCCAACGGAAAGATTGCTCGCTGCCGCCGTAAATCGTCGCGCTGAGACGGACCAGATTTTTTCGGCTCGTACTCAGCGCGCCCTGGTATTGGTCCATCGGCACGATGAGCAAGCCCAAGGCCTCCGCGGTTTTCGGGGATTTGTTCCAGCACTTGACGTCGCCGCGAAGCCAGTACTCCTGCTCCGTCTTCGCGCTGCGGCTCGCCGTGGCCACGCCGACAAACCGCGAGGCCTGGCCGGTGGTATCCGACGTGCTCACCAAGGCTCTGGCTGGGGCTGCCTTCGGCGGCGTTGAGCGCGCCGCCGCCTCGGCGGAGGCGGTCTGCCGCTCGATGAGCGAGGCGGTCGAAGCGCGGGCGACCACCGGGACCTGCTCGTAATTCTGCGTGGAGGATTTCAGCGTCCGCCCGCTGGCCCACGCCCCGGTCCAGGAGGCGGCCATCAGGCTTGCGGCGCACCACAAGAGTATTCGTCGGCGGCGCTCGAGGTTCATGGCTGAGGCTCCGGATTATCCAGCGGCGGGCCTTCGCCCTGATCAAAAAACCGACGCTGCTGCAGCTGCTTCAGGAGGCGCGCGTTCTGCTTAAGCACGTCCAGGCTGAAGGCGTGCAGCTTCAGCCACCGCGATCCGACCGCCGCCACCAGGGCCACCGCAAGCAGGACGAGGAGGGCGAGCACCCAGAAGACGCGGCGCAGCGTCTTCAGGGCCGCCTGCTCAGGTTGCGTGGTCACCACGCGCCACCCCAGCGCGCCGACAGGATAGACGCCGGCCAGCCAGCGGTCGCCGGTTTTCGCGCTGCGGTACATCAGCGTGCCGCCGTCTTCGCCTATCGGGTGCGCGACCGGAGGCCAGTGGGAGACCGGCAGCGGTTTCCCAGGGATGAGCTGGTACGGAAACACCACCAGCTGATCGTGCTGGTCGACCACGTAGAGAAAGCCCTGCGGAGTGACGCGAATTTTTTGCAGCCACGACTTGATCTCTTCGATGCGCTGCTCCACCTGCAGCCGCCCCACCACGCGCTCGCCGCTGCGGATCGGCACGCTGAGGCTGACCACCTTTTCGATCGCCGGGCCGTCGCGCAAGTAGACGCCGGAGATGGTCGGCTGCCAGGCCTGCCGCTTGGCGGTTTGAAACACTTCGTATCCGGCGATGTTTGTACCCACCGGGGCTTGAGGCACTGCAGCGATCACCTGTCCTTCCAGGGTGGTAATCATGATCATGTTGATGCGAGGAATAAACTGCACGGCCTCCTCGAGCGCTTCTTGCATGGGTGAGGCATTGGCGCGCTCAAAGGTGTGCACGATCTTGGGCTGAGCCGCGATGAGCTGTTCGAGCAGCAGCGTTTGGTCCAGCGTCTCGGTGAGAATCTCAGCGCCCAGACGAGCCATGACACGCAGGTTCTCCATCGTCTGCCGGCGCCACAGTGCAACGCTCAGCGCGTACGTGGCCGTGGCGATGATGAGACACGGCAGCACGATGAGGCCGAAGAATAAGCCGACCGGTCGGCGGTAGGAGTGCAGCAGCCACGCGGAGCACTGCTCGGGAAGGGTGACGGTCAGCCAGTGATGGGCCTGCCGGAGGCGCCTCACGCGGCACCCCCCTCCAGACCCACGAGGAGCTTGGTCATGACGGTGGATTCCAGGTACTCGATGCTGAAGGGTTTCGTCACAAAGTCGTAGGCGCCGGCCCGCAGGGCTTCGCGCACGGTGTCGTTTTCGCCTCGGCCCGAGACGATGATGACCGGCACGGCGGGGTGGCCGGCCTTGATCTTCTTCAAGGTCATCAAACCATCCATGCCCGGCATGGTCAGATCCAGCAGCACGACCTTCGGCCGCTCGGTCTCCAGCACCTTGAGCGCTTCCTCCCCTGAGGCGGCCTGGATGATCCGAAAACCCCGCCGCTCGAAGATGAGCTTGGCCATCTTGCGAGCCGCCTCATCATCATCAACGGTGAGGATCGTCGCCTTCACGCCGGCCGTGGGGGTGCCGGCGCGATTCGCCGAGGTACTCATCGCGGCGAGGATTCGCTCCACCCCGACGAGGAACGCCTCCGCCGGCTCCTTCAGGAGTGTTTCGCGGCAGCGGATGCACTCGCGGTCATCGACCGTCAGCTCCGGATCCGACGGCGCGCGGAGCATGACGATCGGCACCGCGTCATCCAGCGTGCGCAGCTTCTTGGCCAGCTCCTGGCCGGAGGTCTTCGGCATCGACACGTCCATCAAAATGAGGTCGGCGCGCTGCGTCTTGAGCAGCTCAAACAGCTGCGGGCCGGAGCCGGCGGCCAAGACCTGGTGGCCTTTCGCGCTGAGCGCGTCGTAGACGAGCTCGCGCACTGCGGTGTCATCATCGACGATTAAGACGCGCGCCATCGCCCCTCCTTCGGTTGACCATCAGGCTACCCCAGGCACGCGCTTCGGTCAAGCCTCGCGGCCACCCGTCGTCCTGCCTGCCAGCAGTGATCATGCCATGAAAAGCCTAGCCAAGTCTTGACACCGTTGCCTCGCATCAGGCATAGTTCCAACTGATGACACAGCCACCGAACTTTTCAATTCACGAAGCGGCCCAATGGCTCGGCGTGAGCGCGCGAACGGTCTATCGGCTCAGCCAATCCGGGCGGCTTCCCGGCTTCAAAGTCGGCAACCAGTGGCGATTTAGCCAGGAGCTCTTGGAGCGGTGGGCGGCCGATCAGGTCACGATGGGCTGGCTGAAACGCGGCGTCTCTGCGCGGTCGCTTCGGCGGCCCACCGCCGGGGAGGAGCCGACATGAGTCTGTATCCGCGCGCGATAAGACGGACCGCGGAATTGTCGGCCGCCTTGCGACAACTCAGGGCGCAGCGGCTCGCGCTCGATAAATTTGCGGTCATTACGGAAACCGATGCCCAGGGGCGCATCCTGTCCGTGAACAATCAGTTCTGCCTCGTCAGCCAATACACACGAGAGGAGGTCCTCGGCAAAGATCATCGGGAGGTGGTCGGTTCCGGGCACCATCCCAAGGCGTTTTGGCGTCAGATGTGGGACACCATCAGCCGCGGTGAGGTGTGGCGTGGGGACGTCAAGAACCGCGCCAAAGACGGCTCACTGTACTGGCTGGACACCACCATCGTTCCCATGCTCGGAGCCGACGGCAAGCCAGAAAAGTATCTGGCGATCCGCGTGCTCATCACCGACCGCAAGCGCGCTGAAGAGCAGCTCGGCAGGCTGGCGGCGATTGTTGAATCGTCTGAAGATGCGATCATCAGCACCACGCTTGAGGGTATCGTCACCAGCTGGAATCGCGGAGCAGAGCGGCTCTACGGCTATACAGCCGAGGAAATGCTGGGCGGCTCGGTCGCCTGCACCATTCCTCCGGGCCGTTCGGCAGAACGCGGCGTGATCCTCGAACGGGTCATGCGAGGAGAAAGCACGAACGCCTTTGAGACGATCAGGATGAGAAAAGACGGCCGCCGTATTCAAGTCTCCCTGACCGTTTCGCCCGTGAAAAATGCGGAGGGGGCGATCATTGGAGCCTCGGCCATCGTGCGAGATATCACCGAACACAAACGCCTGGAAACGCTGAAGGACGAATTTGTCAGCACCATCTCGCACGAGCTGCGCACGCCGTTGGCGATTATCCGAGAGGGGATCAGCCTCATACTCGATCACGTGCCTGGGCCGCTCAATGAGAAGCAGCAGCGGGTGATGATTACGGCGCAGAGCAACATCGACCGGCTCGCGCGGATCATCAATGATCTGCTGGACATGTCTCGGCTGGAATCAGGGCAGACCGAATTGAAGAAAGAGCGGATCGATGTGGCGGCGTTAATCCAAGAGGCGCTGGCCACGTTTCAAGCTCGGGCAAGCCAGCGCGGGCTCGTGTTGAAGGCGTCACTGCCGCCGTCCCCCCTCTACGCGTATGCGGATCGTGATAAAGCCATCCAGATCATCACCAATCTGGTCAGCAATGCGCTGAAGTTCACCGCGCAGGGCCATGTGGAGGTCTCGGTGCAGTCCCAGGAAGGACATATCGTCTGCGCGGTTGCCGATACGGGTCGGGGCATCAGTAAGGAGGATCTGCCGCGGGTCTTCAGCAAGTTCCAGCAGTTTGGCCGCACCCCGGGTGCCGGCGAGAAAGGGACCGGCTTAGGCCTGGCGATTGTCAAATCCTTGGTGGAGTTGCATGGCGGCACGATTTGGGTGGAGAGCCAGGCGAATCAGGGCACGACCTTCACGTTCACGCTGCCGGTGTATTCAGCCGAGGTGATCCTCGCCCCCTATGTTGAGCAGGGTATTCGTGCCGCAGAAGAACACAGCATGCGGCTCTCATTGCTGACGGTGACCGTTCCTTCGCTCAATGGGTTGCCACCGATGGTGCCGCGTGAGGGGATCGAAGATGTGGAGCGCACCATGAAAGAACACATGCGATGCCGCGGCGATACCATCATTCGGATCCCAGAGGGAATCGCGGTGTTGCTAGAGGAATGCAGCCAAAGTCGTGTTGCGCAGCTCCGCGCGCGTCTTGTCCAGATGCTGCAACAGCTGCCAGCGGACGCGTCGTCCCCAGGTGCCGTGTGGACGATCGGCTGCGCGACCTATCCTGATGATACGAAGCAGCCGAGAGCCTTGATCGTCCGAGCCATGCGCCGAGCAGCCGATCCCGCGCTGGTCGATAGGCGGTCCCTCGCAAGGAATGCTGCGGAGACATGACAGGAAAACGAGCGGGCCAACGGCGGGTTTTGCTCATCGACGATGAGCCGGAGTTCGTCCAGTTGATCAAAATGCGATTGGAATCCCACCACTACGACGTCTTGACCGCCGCGGATGGAGCGGAAGGCGTGCGCGCCGCCCTGCGGGAACAGCCAGACGTGATTATCCTGGATGTCATGATGCCAATGCGAGACGGGTTTGAGGCGCTGCCCCAGCTGAAACGGCATGCGGAAACGCGCGGGATTCCGGTCATCATGCTGACCGCCCGAGTCGAGCACCGCGCCATGCGTCAAGCCCAAGAGGGTCAGGCGAGCGATTACCTGATCAAACCCGTCGAGTCCAACGAGTTATTGGCGGCGATTGCGCGGCAGCTTCCTGCAGGTGGATGACCATGCCAACGGTGCTGGTGGTCGATGACGAGCCGCAGCTCGTCGAGCTGGTCCAACTGCGTTTGGAGGACAGCGGGTATCGCGTCATCACCGCGCCCGACGGGTCGGCAGGACTGCGCAAGGCGCAGACTGAGCAGCCGGATGTCATCATTCTCGATGTCATGATGCCCTACCTCAACGGCTATGAGGTCTGCCAGCTGCTGAAACAGGATGCGCAGTACCGCCATATTCCTATCATCATGTTTACCGCCAAGACGCAAGCGAAAGATGAGCAGATGGCGTGCGAATGCGGAGCGGATGCCTACTTGCGCAAACCGTTCCAGCCGGAAGAAATGCTCGCGACCCTGCGCGCCGTGCTGAGCCAGCCACGCACGCCAAAGGAGGTGAAGGAATGAACGCGACGAACGGACTGACGCGCATTTTAGTCATCGATGATGAGCCGGAATTGCTCGACATGCTGCAGGAGCGTCTGCAGTCGTGGGGCTACCACGTGGTGACCGCCACCAGCGGCGAAGCGGGGCTCAGAGCCGCCGCCGCCCATCAGCCGGCGCTCATTCTGCTGGATGTGGTGATGCCTCAGATGAAGGGGCGGGAAGTCTGCGCGCGGCTGAAAGCCGACCCACACACCCGCGCCATCCCGGTCATTTTCCTGACCGCGCTGGAGATGCCGGATCATATCAAGGCGGGGATGGAATTGGGCGCCGAAGATTATCTCGTGAAGCCGTTTACGGCTGACGAATTGAAGGAGCGGATCACCCTCTGCTTGTTGCGGCACGCAGGGAGGCTTGTCAGCCAGAGCAACGGGAGGCAGCATGACCGCGACACGACGGCAGCGGATTTTGGTGGTTGAAGACGAGCGGGAGTTGGCGGAGTTCCTCAAATTCCGGCTGGAAACGGCGGGGTTTCAGGTGGACATCGCCCTGTGCGGCAAGGCGGCGATCAGCTGGGCCGTGGAGCATCAGCCGGATTTGGTGATTCTGGATCTGGTGCTGCCGGACATGGATGGCCACAAAGTCTGCCAGGAGCTGCGCCGCCTGTATAGTTTCTGGGCGCTGCCC
>JACQWM010000047.1 GCA_016209275.1 Candidatus Omnitrophota bacterium | reverse complement strand
CGCATAAGTGACTGAGTCGCCTCCTCCGAGGGGACTCCGCGATGGGAGTCAGGGAACGGTCGCAACGCCTCAGGGCGTTCACGACCGATCGCATGGGTCGGAGTTTGGGTGTTGCAGAGCGTTTTCATAAGTGGGATCATTCAGTGATCTCGAGGATATGCACGCGAAGCTTCCCGATAAATTGGCCCAACGCCATCAACCCCGCGTCTTCCGCTTCGCTCAGAGCCAAATGCGTGGCGTCGGCCAGCGGCTGATCCAGCGTCGGGTCGGTGGGCAGCCATTGGCCATCCACCCACACCTCCGGCCATGCATGATAGTACAAGGCGCCGTTCCAATACACCACACCGGCCATCATGCGGGTGGGAATGCCGAGGCTGCGCGAGAGCGCGGTGAACAACACGGTGTGCTCATGGCAATCGCCAACCGGCGTGGCGAGGATGTCGACGGCCGATGGCAGGCCGACACTGAGCTGTTTCACCATCGCGTGATAGACCCACTGTTGAAGCGCGACGGTTTGTTCCCACGCATCGCTCCGCGCGCCGATGATCTCTCGCGCTTTGGCAAGAATCCTCGGATCATGCGCTTGGACAAAGAGCGTCGACTGCTGATAGCGTTGCAGGCTTTTGTCGCTGACAGCCGCCGGGGAAGCGGTTCGAGACGGCCTCGTGAGTTGCAGCACGCACCATGGCTCCGAGCGCGGCGCGGCATAGCGCGGCGGGAGCGATTCGCGCGGCAGCGCCTGCTGCCAGGGACGATCGCGCGCCACCTCATCCGCCGCCAACCCTTCCACGAGCAGCACGAGACGGCTGACCGCCTGGGGATGCGCAATGGGCCGGTCGAGCGGAATGGAGGTCGTGGACAGCAGATCGAGTCCCGGTGCCATGCCAGCGAGGGGCTTGAGCGCTTCCTCGCGCGTGGTGCGGCGCAATTCCCACCCGAGCGGAGAGGTTTCTTTGAGCACCTCGCCCTCGGCGGTCACCCACGTCATGGCGGTCAGTCCCGAGACGTCGCTTTCCACCACCAGGGCCGTGGTTCCATCCAACGGTTCGCTGCGCCGCACCAAAAAAAAGACCGGCTCAGGATTCATCGCGAGCGGATTGATCACCCACGCCGTCCCGGATTGGCCGACGCGCAACTGATGAAACGCCGCCCAGGAGGAGAGCCCGTTGACAAACGCCGAGCCGGCGGGATCGCGGAATCGCTTGCTGACGGTGCTGCTGGGAGTGGTGACCGTCACCTCAAGGGCATCGCCATGGCGCCGGCCGACCCACGAGATGTTCGTCGTCGCGGAACGCAGTGACGCCGTCAAGAATTGCAGCCGCCAATCCGCGTCAATAAAGGCGCGGGCGTTGACGTCAAGATCTTGCGGAATACCCAGCAGGTTGAATGACAGCCGCCCCCGATCGCTGATCTCGACACCGGGAACGCCGTCCCGCTCGCTGGGGACGAGTGTCGTGTTGGAAAACCCTACGCGGTGGCCTTGGTAGGAAATGGCAAACCACTGCTCTTTCGCCTCAAGGCTAGCCCGCAGCGTCGTGCTGGGATTGCCGCCGAAGGGGCCGAAGAATCCGCCGCCTTCATGGACGATGACGAGCCCAACCGAACCCAGCCAACTCGCAAAAATGACAACATCCAGGAGCACCCCACGCTGCCTACAACGCATCGTTTAAGCACCAAATTCAAGACACGCGCTTGATCTTGATGCGAGGCAAGATCCGATAGACGTCTCGGCGGTGGCACAGTTCAGTGCCCGGCGTCATGGCGGTGGCCGCGCCGCAGGCGATCCCAAGCCGAAACGCCTCGAGCAGCGACCCTGTCTGCAGCCAGCCAAACAGCAATCCCCCCACGAGCGAATCGCCAGCGCCCACCGCGGAGTCCACCCGAACGGCGGGAGGGCGCGCCAGCCAGGAGGCTCCGGAGGAGGCCAGCACCGCCCCCTCTTTGCCAAGCGAGAGGATCACGATGCTTCGCGCCTGCCTCGACACGGCCTGCGCGGCATCCACCACCTGCCGAAACGACGAGAGCCGCCTGCCGAGAAGCTCTTCCGCTTCTTGCCGATTCGGTTTCACCAGCCAGGGATGAGCGCCGCATCCGCGGCGGAGTGCCACGCCCGACGCATCCAAGACCGCTGGAATCCGGCGGCGGCGCAACCGCCGAATCCACCGCGCGTAGATGGTCGGAGGGACCCCGGGTGGAAGGCTGCCTGAGAGGGCAACACCGCGGAGGCCTCCAGCCTGCCGCAGAAGAGCTCGCTGCAATCGGTTAATGGCTGCGGCTCGCACCCTGGGCCCGGGACAGTTGATTTCTGTGAGCGCTGGGGGGAGCGCGGATTGGATCTTATAATTGTTTCTCGTCGAGCCGGGGACATCGACAAACACGTGCGGCAGCGTCATCCGGTTGAGGCGCTCGCGGAGGATCGTGCCGTCTTCTCCCCCGGCCAGGCCGAAGGCGATGGTGCGGCCGCCGAGCTCGCGGACGACGCGGGAGACGTTAATGCCCTTGCCGCCTGCGTAGCGGCTCCACCCGGCGGCGCGATTGAGAACCCCAAGCTTCAGCGAGGAGAGTGTCACCCACTCATCGAGGGAGGGATTGAAGGTGACAGTGGCAATCATTGATGCCCCGAACCCTCAACCACGTGCAGTAGCTTTGGTTTTCGTAATGGCTTGTTGATACACGCGGAGGTAATCGGAGGCGGAGCGGGTCCAGGAAAAATCGGCGCGCATGCCGGTCTGCATCAATTGCCGCCAGCGCGCCGGATTGGCGAATGCGACGAGCGTTTGCGTGATGGCGGCCACCAGCGCTTCCGCTGTATGGTCCTCGAAGATAAACCCGTTGGCGTCGGTCACCGTATCGGCCAACCCTCCGACGCGCTTGACGATGGGGACGGTGCCGTAGCGCATGCTGTACATCTGGTTCAGCCCGCACGGCTCAAACCGGGAGGGCATCAAAAATGCGTCAGCCCCCGCCTCGATCTGGTGGGCCAGCGCGTTATTGAACGTCAGATTCACCGCGAGTTTTTCAGGAAATCGCTTGGCCAATACCTCGAATTGCCGGTGATAGGCCGGATCGCCGGTCCCCAGGATGACGATCTGGACCGGGAGTTGCATGAGCGTCTCCATCGCTTGCACGACGATATCAATGCCCTTTTGATCGGCCAACCGCTGGATCATCCCGATGAGCAAGTCGCGGCGCGGCGGCAAGCGCTGGCTCTGCTGCAGGGCTTGCTTGCACGTCACTTTGCGCTGCGGACTGTCCGCCGAATAGGCGGCGGCAAGATGGGGATCGGTCGATGGATTCCACTCCTCAGAATCGATGCCGTTGAGAATGCCTCTGAGATCGCCGGCGCGCAGACCTAAGACGCCTTCCAACCCGCAGCCAAATGCGTTCGTCTGAATCTCGCGCGCATAGGTGGGGCTAACCGTCGTCAGCTGATCCGCCGACACCAGACCGCCTTTCAAGCAGTTGATCTGCCCGTAAAACTCCAGGCCGTCGATCCCGAAGAGCGACTCGGGCAGCTGTGTGAGCCACCACTGCTCTTTCAAGAACAGCCCTTGATAGGCCAAATTGTGGATGGTCAGCACCGTTGGCAGGCCGGAAAAAAACGGCTCGCGGGCGATGGCGCCGTGCTTCAGGTGGACGACGGCCAGCGCGCTTTGCCAATCATGGCAATGCACCACATCCGGCCGCCAGTTGACGAGCGGCAAGGCGCGCAGAGCGGCCTGAGAAAAGAGGCTGAACCGCTCAAGATTATCCGGAAAATCTTTCCCCTGCACCTGGTAGAGCCCGTCGCGATCGAAGAGCAGCGGGCAGTCGATGAAATACGTCGGGATCTTTGTCTTCGGCAGCATCCCCTGCCACAGCTGCGCCGTCATGACGCGCGGCCCGAACGCGACGGCGACACCGAGATGCATCGGGTGCAGATCACATGTCTTGCGATCCACCTGCCGGTACAGCGGCATGATGATCCGGACATCGTGGCCCAGTTGGGCCAGCGCCTTGGGCAGGGCCGCCGCGACATCCGCCAACCCGCCGGTCTTGGCGAACGGGTCGACCTCTGAGGCGATGCAAGCGATTTTCATCGTGGGGACAGTCCCCGAACGGGGATGACCCCCATTTCTGGAGGCTTTTGCGGTCATCGCGGTCTAACGGCGGCTGGCATAGACGCGGTAATCGAGGAATGGAAAGAGGTTGTCTTGGTGTTCGATCGCCGTCAACTGCCCATGCTCCATCGCGCCGCGCCGCGCGGCGTCATGAAGCGCCCGGAAGCGAGCCAGGTGCCGATGGATGCGCCGGTAGGCGTAGGCCGTGTGTGTTTGCGTTTTCAGAATAAAGGCCCAATCCGAGGACTGCGCGAGCAGCAGCTCTCGCGCGCATTGGTTGAGCAGCCGGGTGCGGTAGGCGTCCGCCTGCGGATACTCATCCGCCAGCTGCGTCATCTGCTCCGACATTTTATGCAGGTGCCGATAGATCCAATCGTTGGCGCCGCAGAGCCACACATCGTTGTACCCGCCGTTGCCCCAGCTCGACATGGTCGGCTGCACCACCTGATTGCGCGGAAATTCCCGCAGGTAGTCCGACGGCGTGGCCAGGGTGAAGACTTGCTGATCGAAATGCGCCTTGCGAATCAGCAATTCTAGCCAGTCCGGGCCTTCAAACCACCAATGGCCGAAGAGCTCGGTGTCATACGGGCTGATGATGACGGGCGGGCGATCCATGACCGATCGGAGATACTCGATTTGCTTCTCGCGATTGAACATGAAATTCGCGGCGTGCGCGGAGGCTTTCTCCAGGGCGCGATCAGGGTCATACGGCTGCTTGTCATTGGTCTGACCGGTAATGCGGTAATATTTGATGCCGGTGTTGAGCCGGATGCCGTCGCCGTTCAAGTACGGCCGCATGTACTCGTAATCAAGATCGTAGCCGATATCCCGATAAAATTCCCGGTACTCATAATCGCCGGGATAGCCTTCCTCAGCGCTCCACACGCTTTTCGACGACTCCAGATCCCGGCCGAAAGCCGCCACACCGCTCTTGCAGAAGACCGGAGCGTACACGCCGTATTTCGGCCGGGGCGAGCCGAACAACACGCCATGGGCGTCGACGAGACAATACCGCAGGCCGAACTCTTTGAGCACCCAGTCATGGTCGGGATGATAGCCGCACTCCGGCAGCCAGATCCCCGCCGGCCGCCGACCGAAGGCATGCTCAAACGCCGAAACACCGACGGCGATTTGCGCGCGCACCGCCTGGCGCTGCCCGTCCATGAGCGGCAGATACCCATGCGTCGCCGCGCACGTGATCCCCTCCAGCACACCCGCATCCATCAGCTCCCGAAACGGAGTGAGCAGATTGCGCCGGTACGTCTCCACGTAGAGCTGCCGCGCGGTGACAAACCGATGGTGGTACAGCAAGGCGAGGCGATGAAACGGCGGCTCCCACCGGGTGCGCCAGATTTCTTTTTCTGCGAGCTCGATGAGCTGCTCTAAGTGCCGCTCATAGCGGGTTTGCAGCAGCGGATCCGCCAGCATCGCCAGCAGGGTGGGGGTCAGCGACATGGTCACGCGATAGGGTACGTGGTCGTTGAGCAGCCGCTGAAAGCGCTCCAGCAGCGGCAGGTACGTCTCGGTGATGGCTTCAAACAGCCATCGCTCTTCGAGAAAATCGTGATGTTCAGGATGCCGGATAAACGGCAGGTGCGTATGCAAGATGAGTGCCAAGTAGCCCTGGGGCATTACGAGGAGACGGGGTTAGGCTGCTTCGACGGCGCGGGCCTTGAGGCATCGGTGGACTCGCGGAGAGTTTCCGAGCGCTCGGTGCGGCGCGTGACTACGGGCGTAATCGTGCGCGTCTCCACATGATCCGGCGAGGTGGCTTCCACCGGGATGGTCTGCGTGCCATCCGGCAGCGCCATCCGGACGCTAAACGTGCCGTCATCGCGCAGCGCCACCGGCTGGCCTTGGATCGTCACCGCAGCCTTCGGATCGGTGGCGCCATAGACAATCAGCTCCGCATCCACGCGCAGCCAAAAGGCGCGGGCGCGTTGCTGTTTCACCGGAGAGAACATGCCGGGGGAAAACGCCCCGGGAGAAAACAGGGCCGAGGAGGGCAGCTGCTCCATGAATTTCTTCAGCGCCGTCGGGCTGGCCCCCATGCCGATGCCGGCGGTCATCCCGAAGAGCTTCCAGTAATCTTCGTCAGACACCATCCACTCTTCATCGAAGACGTCGGACGGCCCGAAGCGCGGGGTCGTCACCCGATTCGATCGCGCGAGCAGCAAAAACCGCCCCTGCCGAGTCAGCAGCCCGATCTCCACGACGAACGACCGGTTGGGCTTGCTCACCTCGATGTACCAATTCGTCGCCAGGCCGGAGAGCGGGATATCAAAAAACCCATGGGCCGGCTGCGCGGGAAAATCCGCATCGGTGACGTCATAGACCCGCAACACCGACGAAAGATCCGCTACCTCATGGGGCAGCAATTGGCTGCGCGCCGCGCGCTCCGTGGCCGGCTGGATTTCCCAATACGCATACAGCCACCACGGATCCTTGACCATCAGCACGATGCGATCCTCGCCATAGCCTGCCGGAATCGCAAACGTTTCCTCGAATGCCGGCGAGGGCGCTTGCCCGCCCCCGGAAGAGGCGGGGGGGCTGAAGGGCTGCGGCGGCGCGCTCAGGCTCATCGCCGGGCGCCGCATGGCTTCAAAGGCGGCCGCGCGGCGCTTGGCGCGCGGTTTCTCGATGGCTGGGGCTCCCCGCTGGGCGCTTTTCGCCGGGCTCGGACGAGGTTGGGCGGCTCTGACGGTTGGGCCGCGAGCCGGCTTGCGGACGATGGAGCGCCGGATGACGCGGGGCCTTGGGGACGGTTTTGCGGCGGGCGGGCGGGCTGCGGGCGATGTGGACCGCGCGCGCGCCATCGGCCGTTTCGCCACAGCCTTCCTCACCACCGCGGCCGCTTTCTTCTTGAGCGCGGAGACCAAGGTTGAAGCGAGTCGCGCGTTGCGCGGTTTCTTTGTAGAGGCTTTAAGCGGCATTATAAAATATTATAACGCGATTGCGCGGCTAACGCCAGCCAAACCGAAAGAGCTCAACCACCGACCGCCGAAACCGCGGGGTCGCCAGATAGCCAAGCGCGATCACCACGTAGCCGACCGCCAGCCAGGCGCGGACCTCCGGTGTTGGAAACGCGAATTGCAGCGCAAACAGCGCAAACAGCAGCAGCGCTTCCCAGAGCCCGAAGCTCATATTCGCCAGCACGACCAGGGCAAGCAGCGATTGCGCCGCGGTGAGAAAGATTTCTTCGCATTGCCGCGCATCCAGCGCCATCGGATGCCAGAACCGCCCGGAGACGGCGTAGACCAGCGGCAGCATGCCCACGAGCAGCGTCCATTGATTCACTTTCGACGACACCAGCGTGCCCAACCCCGCGGTCGGGTTGCGGCGCAGCGCAAAGATGATGGCGACGATAAACTCGGGAGACTCCGACGCCAGCGGGGCCAGCCACTGAATCAGAATAAACTCCTCGATCCCTAAGCGCCGCGCGTTCTGGAGCAGCCCGTTGGCGAAGGGCTCCGCCGAGAGGACAATGGCCGCGGCCGGAAACAGAAACAGCAACAGCGTGGCTATCCGGCGCCACCCCCTCGGCAAGAGCGCGATGCGCTCCGGCGGACCGGCCAATCCCGGCTCCTCCATGTGGCCACGGCTCGCCGCGCGGAGATACACGATGAACAAGCTGATGAGTATTAGCGTGTCCCACAGCGACAGCGTCCGTTTGAGAGGGATCAGAAACGCGTAGCAGGTGGCGACGAAGAGTGTGGCGATTTCCAGCCGCTGCGAAGGGGCGACCCGGATTTCGCGCCGTTTGGTGCGCGCCCAAAACGCCAGCAGCACCGCCGGCCAGCCCATGCCGATCAAGAGCCGGTTGGAGCCGGTCATGTTGGCGGCGGCAAAAGCCGTATATTCCGGATGGTGCGCCGCCTTCCAGGCCAAGAACATATCGACCGCATATTCCGGCAGCACCGCCACCAAGGCGAGAAATGCCAGCGCCAGCGCTTGAGAAATCTCCAGCTGGGCGAGCTCGGCGGCCCAGGAGAGCAGGACGGCCGAGCCGAAAATGGCCAGCCCTGGCAGCAGCGTCTCCAGCACCGGGCCGAAGGGAAGGCGCAGCAGGCCGTGCACGACAATCCACTGGCCGGTCAGGAGGAGTGCCGCCGCCAGCAGCGCGTAATCGCGCCAGAGGGCGAGCGAGGCGTGGCGATGTGGCATGGGCCGGAATTACCAATGACCAAATTCCAAACGTTTGGTGCTTGGGTATTGGTTATTATTATGATGAAACAACATCGCCGACGACCGGCTCGACCTTGACACCCTTTTTCTCGAGGAACGCGACGGCTTTCTTGAGGCCCTCTTCGCCGCCTTCAAGCTCCAGGGTGACCTCGCCAACGCTCTCCGTGACTTTCGCGCGGCGGATGTTCGGCACCACATCAAATTCCTTGGCCATCATGTAGATCACCGGCTCTTTGATCAGGTGCTGCGGGAAAATCAACGTCACTTGCTTGCGCGGCATTGCCCCTCCTCGTTGTTGATCTGGCATGGTCTGGTGTCTGCCCGCCCCGGCTCGGCTCGAGCCGGGGATGTCTGCTGTCTGATGTCGGTGATGGTGGGGTGGTCGCCGCAGACTGCGCACTGCGGGTTGCGGCGCACCGGCGTCTCTCGGAAACGGCTCGTCCGCCCGTCAAAGACGAGCAGCCGATCCGTCAGCGCCTCGCCAAACCCCAACAGAAGTTTCAACGCCTCGTGCGCCATCACGGTGCCGATGACGCCAGCGCAGGATCCCAGCACCCCGGCCTCCTGGCAATTGGGAATATCGCCGCCCTGCGGGGGCTCAGGAAACACGCAGCGGAAGCACGCACTCTGTTTCGGCAGAATCGCCAGGACCTGCCCGTCAAGACGCACTACGCCCCCGTAGATGAGCGGCTTGCGCTGCAGCACGCAGGCATCATTGACCAGGTAGCGGGTGGCGAAATTATCCGAGCCGTCGAGCACGATGTGGGCCGAGCAGACCAGCTCGGTCGCATTCGCCGCCGTCAAGCGCCCCTGGATCGCCCGCACGGTAATCTCGGAATTCAACCGCGTGAGCCGCCCCTGCGCGGTCAGGCTCTTGGGCCAGCCGACCTCATCCGTGCGATACAGGATTTGCCGATGCAAATTGCCAATCGCCACCGCCTCTTCATCGACAATGCCGATGGTGCCGACACCGGCCGCCGCCAGATACAGCGCTGCCGGGCTGCCAAGCCCTCCGGCGCCGACAATGAGCACGGAGGACTCCTTGAGCCGCTCCTGCCCCTTCACGCCGACCTCCGGCAAGATGAGCTGCCGGCTGTAGCGCGCAATCTGCTCTTTGGATAAACCCATGGTTTTCAGGCGATATCAGATATCGAATTCGATATCTGATATCGTTCTTGCGGTTAGCCGCCGGCGATCGCGGGAATGATGGACACCTCGTCGCCGTCTTTCACGGCGGTCTGATCGCCCTTCAGAAACCGAATGTCTTCTTCATTGACGAACACATTGACGAAGCGTCGCAGCTGTCCTTGCTCATCGCAGATGCGTTCCTTGATGCCGGGATGCCGCTTCTCCAAATCGGCCAACAGCTCGGTCACGGTCTTCCCTTCGCACGACACTTCTCCCTGCCCGCTTGTCAGCCGCTGCAGCGGCGTGGGGATTCGTACCGTCACTGCCATGCTCAACCTCCTTCAACTCGATATCAGATATCGAATTCGATATCTGATATCGCCTTGGCGTTTACCGTTTCGCTGCGTGGCCCGCCAGCCGGTCGCCCAGCGCGGCCTCAAAGGAGGCCATACTCGGCTTGATGTGCACCGGCTTGCCCACCCGATCCAGCCGCTCCTGCAGCGGCTCCAGGGTTTTGAGCCCGTTGCCGGTGATGCACACCACGATCGACTCGTCGCGCGGGATCTGCCCCTGCTCAATCAATTTTTTGGCCACCCCGAGTGTGACCCCGCCGGCGGTCTCGGTGAAGACGCCTTCGGTTTCTGCCAGCAGCCGCATCGCATCGATGATCTCGTCATCCGCCACCGCGTCCCCGCCCCCGCCGGCGTCCAGAATCACTTTGGTCGCATAGTACCCATCGGCTGGATTGCCGATGGCCAGGGACTTCGCGATGGTCTTCGGCTTGACCGGCTTGACGATGTCTGATTGTTCTTTGATGGCCTGCACAATCGGCGAGCAGCCCACGGCTTGGGCCGCGTAAAACTTCGTGCGCGCTTTCGGAATGATGCCAAGCTGAGTGAGCTCTTTGAATGATTTAGAGATTTTGGTGATCAGCGAGCCGCTCGCCGCCGGAACCACGATATGCTGCGGCGTGTTCCATCCGAGCTGCTCGGCGACTTCGAAGCCGTAGCTCTTGGAGCCTTCGGCGTAATACGGCCGGATGTTCACGTTCACAAACGCCCACGGATATTTTGCGGAGAGTTCCGCGCACAGGCGGTTCACGTCATCATACGTCCCTTCAACCGCCACCACCGTCGGATGATAAATCAGCGAGGCGATCACTTTGCCGCTTTCCAGGTCCGCCGGAATGAACACGTAACATTTGAGCCCGGCCTTCGCCGCGTGGGCCGAAACCGCATTGGCGAGGTTGCCGGTCGAGGCGCACGCCACCGTGTCAAATCCTAGCTCCTTGGCGCGCGTCAGCGCGACCGAGACCACGCGATCTTTAAACGACAGCGTCGGATGGGAGACCGAATCGTCTTTAATGTAGAGCTCGCGCACACCAAGGACTTCCGCCAGCCGGTTGGCGCGAAACAGCGGGGTGAAACCGGAGGTTAAGCCGACCGTCGGCTCGCCTTCGATCGGCAGCAGCTCGCGGTAGCGCCATAACGACTGCGGGCGCGAAGCGATCGCCGCTCGCGTGAGCACGCGGCGGATCGCCTCGTAGTCGTAGTCGACCTCGATGCTCCCAAAGCAGTACTCGCAGACATTGATGACCTCTTTGGGATAGAGGCGCCCGCACTCTCGGCATTTGAGGCCTAAGACATAGCTCATCGTTTCCAGACGATATCAGATATCGAACTCGATATCTGATATCGCTCTTTAGGTAAGAAGTGATCGTTTCCTGACAAGCAATCGAACGCCGGGTTGGGCCGGTTCGCTGATGAGGATCTCATGGCCTTCGGCGCGCAACGCAAACGGAATCGTGCGCAGCGGCTCGCCTTCGTCGATGAGGAGCTCCAGCACGTCTTCTTCGGCCATCGTCTGCAATGTCTCGACGGCCCGCTGGTACACTGACGGCCCTTCGCTGCTGCGCGCATCCACCGACTGATCCACCCGCAAGACCCGCTTGGCAGAATCCATGCGCCCCCCGAGGTTACTCGTCAAACAGCGGCGCGAGGCTGAAATAGCGCTCGCCGGTATCCGGAAACACCGTCACGACCGTCTTGCCGCTGCCCAGCTCTTTCGCCACTTTCACCGCGCCCCAGCAGGCCGCCCCGGAGGACATGCCCATGCATAACCCCTCGTCTTTCGCCAGCCGCCGCGACATCTCGTAGGCCGCCTCATCCTCGACGGCGAGGATCTCATCGATGACGCTGCGATTCAGGACTTGAGGCACAAAGCCAGCACCGATCCCTTGAATCATATGAGGGCCTGGCTGGCCGCCGGAAAGGACAGGCGATTTCTTCGGCTCAACCGCCACTATTCTGACCTTTGGCAGCCGTTTTTTCAAGACTTCTCCGACCCCGGTGATCGTGCCGCCGGTGCCCACGCCGGCCACGAACGCGTCGATCTCGCCGCCAGTCGCCCGCAAAATTTCCTGGGCCGTAGTGCGCCGGTGCGCTTCCGGATTGGCCGCATTCTGAAACTGCTGCGGGATGAAGGCGTGCGCGGTCTCTTTGGCGATCGCTTCGGCGCGGCGCACCGCGCCCATCATCCCTTCCTTCGCCGGGGTGAGCACGAGCTGGGCCCCGTAGCGTTTCAGCAGGTGGATGCGCTCAGCGCTCATCGTCTCCGGCATCGTCAGAATGACCTTGTAGCCCCTGACCGCGCAGATCATCGCCAAGCCGATGCCGGTGTTGCCGGAGGTCGGCTCCACCACCGTCGCCCCAGGCTTGAGCAGCCCGCGCGCCTCGGCGTCTTCAACCATCGCCAGGCAGATGCGGTCCTTGACACTGCCGCCAGGATTGAACGACTCGAGCTTCGCCAAGATCGTGGCGTCCTTCGGCCCGCCGATGCGCCGCAGGCGAACCATCGGGGTATTGCCGATCAGCTCGGTGACGCTGCCGGCGATTTTCTGTTTGACGCCATTCATCGTTGAAACGTGCCTGTCACTTCCGCAAGCTGAGGACGTGACCGTCGCGTGCGACCAGATAGCCGCGGGCCCCAGCCCACACGATCAGGTCATGGCGGACATCCTCGGCATTCGCCAGAATCTTCAGGGTGTGCCCTGCGTGAAGCGGTTGAGCCGCCCGCGCGACCACGGCCAAGGCCTGCGCGCAGAGCATGTCCCTGACGTCAACCGTTGTCTCAGCCATTACGTGTGTCCGCATGGCCCGTCCTCAATGATCGCCTCTTCAGCCGTAATCTGCTGGCCGTCGATGCGGAAGCTCTTCAGCGCCGGATGCGCGCGGTCCTGCAGCGACACCAGCACGTACGACACCTCCGGCGAGATCGCCAGCCCCACATCCACCGACGAAGGATAGGCCGGGCTGGCCGTATGCGAGTGATAAATACCGACCAACCGCTGGTTGCGGCTTCGCATCTGCCGTTCGTTCTGCAACTGTTCCTTCGGATCCATCGCATAGCCGATCGGGCTGTCTTCGACATTCGTCATCGGATAGACCTGCACCACGTCCCCGGCCCGACACGAGCCGGGGCGGGCCCCGGCCTGTCCCGCTCGTGGCGCCGCCGCCCCCGCCAAGAGCCCGCACGCTTCTTTCGGGTACCGGCTCTGGCAATGCGCGATGATCTCCCGATACAACCGCTGAGAAATTCGAACCATTGGTGCTATACAAGACCCCATCGCACCCAGACGCGGTGTTGGAGCCCCTTAAACAGCGCATCGACCCCGATGCCGATGCCGGCGATCAGCGTCATGAGGGCGAGCAGCACCGTCATGTCCTGCGTTTTGACCACTTGATTCAGCAAGCCACCGAGCCCATGGACCGAGGTGAACAATTCTCCGGCCATGAGGGCTCGCCATCCAAACGCCCAGGCCAGGCGCAGCCCATCGACGATCTTCGGGATCGCCGCCGGAACCACGACGAACCAAAAATATCTAGCACCCGACGCTCCCAGCGTCTTGGCGGCCCGGGCGATGAGCGGCGGAATCTCCCGAATGCCGGTGTCCGTGCTCACAATCACAACGCCTGCCGCACCCAGCACGATCGTGAAGATGACGGCTCGCTCCGTCATCCCAAACCAGAGAATCGACAAAGGCACCCATGCCGCCCCGGGAATCGCGTGAATGGCCACCGCGAAGCTGCCCAGCACGTGATCCACCAGCGGGATGCGCCCCAGCAACAAGCCGCCTCCGATGCCGATCACGACAACCAAGGCATATCCCATGACCATCCGGCGCAGGCTGCCGAGCAGGGCTGCTTGAAAGTGAGGAGTGTGCAGATTGGATCCCAGCACCTGAAACACCGCCTGCGGTGAAGGCCACGGGGTGAGGCGCGACGTCAACCACCACGCGCCGTACAAGAGCAGGAGGGCGGCTGCGGTCTGGCCTGCGGTCATGAACGTTGCGCGTCGAACACCACGCATCAGCTGTGCATCCCCCGTGCTCGCCCTCGGGAGTCCTCCTCGTGCTGCGCTTCAGGAAAGTGAACCGTTTCGCCGAGTTCTTCACGAAAGACCTGCTCAACCTCTTCACCAAGCAAGCCGAGGATCGCGTGCTGATGCGCCAGTAGTGCTGCGTCCTCCGCGTGCCGCGGCCGAGGCATCGTGATCGGCCGCATATCACGAATGCGGCCCGGGCGCGCCGAGATGACATAGACCCGATCCGCCAGGCCGGTCGCCTCGCGCACATTATGCGTCACGAACAGAATCGTCGGACGCGCGAGCGCCCAGATTTCGAGCAGCTCGTTTTGCAGCACCGAGCGGGTCTGGGCATCCAAGGCGGCGAAGGGCTCATCGAGCAGCAGAATCTCCGGCTGCAGGACGAGGGCGCGCGCGATGGCCACGCGCTGTTTCATGCCCCCAGAGAGTTGATGCGGGTAGGCGTGGGCAAATTTCGACAGGTGTACTAGCTTAATATACTCCATCGCTCGCGCGCGCCGTTTCTCCTTGGACAGGCCGGCCATGCGCAATCCGAATTCCACGTTGCCCAGCACACTGAGCCATGGAAACAGCGCCGCTTCTTGGAACACAACCGTACGAGACGATGCGGGCGCGCCCACCGGTTTGCTGCCGACGAGCACCTGGCCTTGGGTCGGTTTGTCCAGGCCGGCGATCAGATTGATGATGGTGCTCTTGCCGCATCCGGAGGGGCCGAGCAGGCACACGAATTCCCCGTCCTCCACGACGAGGTTGATGTCACGGAGCACCTCGATGGCTTGGCCGTTCTGCTGAAACGATTTTGAGACGTGCTTAAGTTCAACGCGCATTCAACTTCGATATCAGATATCGAATTCGATATCTGATATCGCTCTTCGCTGTTAGGCGGCCACGCGTTGCCGCATGGCTTCGATGAGGACGGCCGCGACCTCTGGACGAGAGACTTCGGGCGGCGGAGGCGTCCCTGCCAAGAGCAGCTCGCGCACCTTGGTGCCGCTAAGGCTGAGGTGTTTCTCCGCAGGATGCGGGCAGGTTTTACTCGACACCATGCTGCCGCAGACGATGCAGTAGGCGGTGTTCTCAAAGTTCAACGGGGTGATGCCGATCTCTTCAGGGCTGAAGTCATCGAAGATTTTCTGCGCGTCGTAGGTGCCGTAGAACTTCCCCACCCCGGCATGGTCGCGCCCGACGATGAAATGGGTGCAGCCATAGTTCTTGCGAATGAGCGCGTGGAAGATCGCCTCGCGCGGCCCGCCGTAGCGCATCGAGGCGGGGTTGACGGCGAGGAGCACGCGATCCTTCGGATAATAATTGGCGAGGAGGACTTCGTAACTTTTCATCCGCACCGCCGCTGAGATGTCATCCCCCTTGGTTTCGCCGACGATTGGATGCAGCAGCATCCCGTCGCAGATTTCCAACGCGCATTTCTGGATGTACTCATGCGCCCGGTGGACGGGGTTGCGGGTCTGAAACGCGACGATGCGCTTCCAGCCACGCTCGGCAAACACGCGGCGTGTATCTTTCGGATCCAACCGATACGGCAGAAATGTCGTGGCTTTGGGGCGGTTGATCACGCTGATGCGTCCGCCAAGATAGGCCTCGCCAATCGTTTGGAGTCGCGCCACCCCAGGATGGGTGGCGTCGTTCGTGCCGAAGACCTGCTTGGCTTCCAGCGACTTATCAGGTGTGTAAGTTTCGGTCAGATGAAGAATCGCCACTACCGTGCCCTGTGCGGTCAGCGCCGCATCGCCTTTGACCCCCTGCGCTTGTTGCGTGGAAACCGCTAGCGTGACCGGAATCGTCCAGACCAAGCCGTTCGCGAGCCGACGATTGGTGACGACGCTCTCGTAATCGTTCTTCGTCATAAAGCCTTCGAGCGGGCTGAAGCCGCCGATGGCGATCATCTCCACGTCGGAGAGCGCCCACGCATCCAGCTCAATTGTCGGCAGGCTCCCGGCCTTCGCCAGCAGCGCGTCTCGCTCTTTGCCCTCGATAATCCGGTTGACCAGCGTTCCTCCGTGCGGCGCAATCATCTCATCTCCTCGTCTTAGATCGATATCAGATATGAAATGGCCATTTCATATCTGAT
>JACQWM010000046.1 GCA_016209275.1 Candidatus Omnitrophota bacterium | reverse complement strand
GCTTGGGCGAGGCCCTTCGCGGCGAGCACCTTGGTGATCGCGGCGGTCAGCGTGGTCTTGCCATGGTCCACATGGCCGATGGTGCCGATGTTGACGTGGGGCTTGGTGCGCTCAAACTTAGGCTTAGTCGCCATTAGCCCTTTTTCCCTCCGCCTGTGAGGCCCTCTTCAAGGTTTTTCGGCACGCGTTCGTAGCGCGCAGGCTCCATAGTCGAGGACGCCCGCCCCTGCGAGAGCGACCGGATCGCTGTGGTATACCCGAACATCTCGGCCAGGGGGACATAGGCCCGGATAATGCGGCTTGATCCGCGCTCCATGATCGACTCAATCTTGCCGCGCCGCGACTGCAGGTCGCCGATGATCTCTCCCATCACCGTCTCCGGTGTGGTGACATCCACGACCATAATGGGCTCGAGCATGACCGGCCGGCCCTTCATCACCCCCTGCTTGAACGCTTCGATGGCCGCGATCTTAAACGCGATCTCTGAGGAATCGACATCATGGTAGGATCCGTCATAGAGTGTGACCGTGATGTCGATCACCGGGTAGCCGGCCATCGGCCCGGTTCTGGAGGCCTCGATGACGCCCTCTTCCACCGCCGGGATAAACTCTTTGGGGATTTTGCCGCCCACGATCTTGCTCACGAACGTAATGCCGCTCTTCGGCGGGGCCGGCTCAAGCTCGATCACCACATGCCCATATTGGCCGCGGCCGCCGGATTGCTTGACATGCTTGTAGTTCACCTCATCCACGGTCGCCGTGATCGTTTCCTTGTACGCGACCTGGGGCTTGCCGGTGAGCACGTCAACCCCGAACTCCCGCCGCAGGCGGTCCACAAGAATCTCCAGGTGAAGCTCTCCCATGCCTTCCATCAGCGTCTGGCCGGTTTCCTGATTGTAGTGCACGATGAAGGTCGGGTCTTCATCCTGCAGGAGTGCGAGGGCGTTGCTGAGCTTATCCTGTTCGGCTTTCGTTTTCGCTTCGATGAACATGGAGACGACGGGTTCCGGGAACTTAATCCGCTCAAAGATGACCGGGGTGTCCTCGGCGCAGAGGGTATCGCCGGTGGTGACCTGCTTTAAGCCCACGGCCGCCGCAATGTCACCCGACTTGATTTCCTCGATGATTTCCTGCTTGTTGGCGTGCATGCGGAGCAGCTTGCTGATGCGTTCCTTGCGTCGTTTCGTCACATTGAGGATGGTCTCTCCGGATTTCAGGGTGCCGGAATAGACGCGGATAAAGTAGAGCTTGCCGACGAATTGATCGCGCGCAATTTTAAAGGCCAGGGCGGCGAAGGGCGCTCGCTCGTCCGGGGTGCATTCGACGGCCTCATCATTGGCCGGATGATGCGCCGGAGGAATCGGGATATCGAGCGGCGAGGGCAAATAATCGCAAATGGCATCCAGCAGCGGCTGGACCCCGATGTTTCTGAAGGATGCCCCGCAAAAAACCGGGACGAAACCCTGCTTAATCGTCGCGTTTCTGATCGCCGTGCGCAATTCCTGCTCGGTCGGTTCCTTGTCATGGATATACTGCTCCATCAGCGCCTCATCAAGTTCGGCGACTTTTTCCAAGAGTTCATGGCGGTTGTGCTTCGCCTGCTCCGCCAGCTCCGCCGGGATCTCGCCGAGCTCCGGAGGTTTCGAAGGGTTCGCCGAATCAAACTTGACGCTCTTCATGGTGACGAGATCGATGACGCCCACAAAGGTGTCTTCCGCCCCCCAGGGCAATTGCACCGGAGCGGCCTTCGCGCCGAGGCGCTCGCGGATTTCCTTCAGGACGCTCAAGAAATTTGCGCCCGTCCGGTCCATCTTATTGACAAACGCCAAGCGGGGGACCCCGTACTTATCCGCTTGCCGCCAGACCGTTTCCGATTGGGGCTCCACCCCGCCGACCGCGCAGAAGACGACCACGGCGCCATCCAGCACCTTGAGGCTGCGCTCCACTTCGGCGGTGAAATCCACGTGGCCTGGGGTGTCGATCAGGTTAAAGCGGTACTTGCGCCAGAAACAGGTCGTGGCAGCCGCCGTAATCGTGATACCCCGCTCGCGCTCCTGCGCCATCCAGTCGAGCGTGGTCGTGCCTTCATCAATCTCACCGATCTTATGGATCCGGCCGGTGTAAAAGAGGATTCGTTCCGACGTGGTGGTCTTGCCGGCGTCGATATGCGCGACGACCCCGAAATTCCGTGTGTACGTCAGCCGTTCAAGATCCGACGAGGTTTGCGTCATCGTTTCAGTGGCCATTTACCATCGGTAGTGGGCAAACGCCCGGTTCGCTTCAGCCATCTTGTGCGTTTCTTCGCGCTTCCTGACAGCGGAGCCTTCGCCCTTATACGCGCTGAGGAGTTCATCCGATAGCCGCTTGGCCATGGGCGCGCCCCGCCGGCTGCGCGCCGCGTTGCGAAGCCACCGCAGGGCCAGCGACATGCTGCGGTCATGACGCACTTCGATGGGGATCTGGTACGTCGCCCCGCCGACCCGCCGGGCCTTCAGCTCGACGTGGGGCCGGATATTCTCGATCGACTTATGGAACACCGTCAGCACGTCGTTCGTGCCGACGTTTTTCTTCAGCAAGTCAAACGCGCCATACACCACGCGCTCCGCCGTCGATTTTTTTCCATCGCTCATGAGCGCATGGATCAATTTCTGCACGAGCCGATTATTATACCGCGGATCCGGCGGCGTTTCTTCTTTTCTTACGCGTCGTCGTCGACTCATTTTTTTCCTGGCGCTGCAGCCGCTGCGGGTTTGGCAGCGCCGCCGGCCCCTTGCGGCGCCTTCGCTCCGTATTTCGACCGGGATTTCCGCCGTTGGTTCACGCCGGAGGCATCCAAGGTGCCGCGCACGATGTGATAGCGCACGCCGGGCAGGTCCTTCACGCGGCCGCCGCGCACCAGCACGATGGAGTGCTCTTGAAGATTGTGCCCCTCGCCGGGAATATACGCCGTGACTTCAATCGCCGTGGTCAGGCGCACACGCGCGATTTTTCGCAGGGCCGAGTTCGGCTTTTTCGGCGTCATGGTGCGCACCTGCACGCACACGCCCCGCCGCTGCGGCGAGGCCTTCAGCGCCGGCGCTTTGGTCTTTTTCCGCAGCGCGTGCCGCCCGATGCGAATCAGCTGGCTGACGGTCGGCATTGGGTTACTGCGCCTCCTCGCCGTCGTTGGAGGCGTCGGTCTCGGCCGCACTCCCGTTCTCCTCGATGTCCTCGGCGATCGGCAGCGGCTCCGCGACCGTCTTCATCATTTCCCCTCCGCGATTCGCTGAAAAGCCCGTGCCGGCCGGAATGAGGTGCCCCATGATCACGTTTTCCTTCAGCCCGATCAGGCCGTCGCGCTTGCCGCTGGCTGCGGCTTCCGTGAGGACGCGCGTGGTCTCCTGGAAGCTCGCCGCCGCGATAAAGCTTTCGGTTGAAAGGCTGGCCTTGGTGATGCCAAGCAGAATCGGCGTGCCCTGGGCCGGCTTGCCGTCCTTCTCCTTCACCCGGGCATTTTCCTCGGCGAACTTCCACTTATCCACCTGCATGCCGATGAGAAAGTCCGTGTCGCCGGGCTCATCGATGCGGAACTTGCGCAGCATCTGCCGGACGATCACCTCGATATGCTTGTCGTTGATCTTCACACCCTGCGAGCGGTAGACCTCCTGGATCTCATTGACCAGATATTCCTGCAGCATGCGCTCGCCGGATACCCGGAGAATATCCTGGGGAACGATCGGCCCATCCGTCAGGGGAAAGCCGGTCTGCACGTAATCGCCCTTGTAGACGTTGAGGTGCTTGCCGTGCGGGATGAGGTATTCTTTCATCATGCCCGAGGCGCTCTTGATGATGATGCGCCGCTGGCCTTTCTTCGCGGTGCCGAAATCCACGATCCCATCGATCTCGGCGATGATGGCCGGATCGCGCGGGCGTCGCCCTTCGAAGAGCTCTGCCACGCGCGGCAGACCCCCGGTGATATCCTTGGTCTGGCTGATCTTCCGGGCGGTTTTAGCGATCATGTCTCCGGTTTTCACGGTCTGCCCCTCCTTGACCAGCACATGCGCGCCGACCGGCAATCCATAGACGGCCAGCAGCTCGCCTTTATCAGTCTCAATCACCACCTGCGGCTGGTAATCCCCTTTATGCTCGACGATGATGCGGTTGGTCAGCCCGGTGGCTTCATCGAGCTCTTCGCGCATGGTCAGGCCCAGCTTCACGTCCTCAAACCGGATCGCGCCGCCGAACTCCGTCAGGATGGGGGTCGTGTACGGGTCCCAGCGCAGGACGAGCTCATCCTTATTGATGGACTCCCCGTCCCCCTTGGATAAGACCGCGCCCTGAGGCACTCGATGCCGCTCCAGCTCCCGCCCCTCCGCATCCGCAATGACCAGCTCGCCGTTGCGGTTAAGGATGAGGTACTCATCAGGCTTGGTCTTGACGGTCTTCAGATTATGGAATTTCACCAGCCCTCGGTGCTTGGTTTTGACCTGGGATTGCTCCACGACGCGATGCGCGGTCCCTCCGATGTGGAAGGTCCGCATGGTCAGCTGGGTGCCAGGCTCGCCGATCGACTGGGCGGCGATGATGCCCACCGCTTCTCCGAGCTCGGCCATCCATCCGGTCGCCAGGTTGCGGCCGTAGCACTTCGAACAGATGCCCTTGCGCGATTCGCAGGTCAGCACGCTGCGGATGCGGATTTTTTCAATGCCGGCTTGCTCAATCCGCTCGGCGATATCCTCGCCGATTTCCTCCCCGGCCTTCACCAGGACCGCATCGCTGACGACGTCCACAATGTTATCCACGGCCACGCGGCCGACGATCCGCTCGCGCAATCCGACGATATCCTCATCTCCCTCGCGGATGGCCGTCATGAGAATGCCGTTGAGGCCGCCGCAGTCGATCTCCGTGATGATCACTTCCTGGGCCACATCCACCAGGCGGCGCGTCAGATAGCCGGAGTCCGCCGTCTTCAGCGCCGTATCCGCCAGCCCCTTACGCGCCCCGTGCGTTGAAATGAAATATTCGTGCACGGTGAGCCCCTCGCGGAAGTTCGCGGTGATCGGGCTTTCGATGATGTCCCCGGAGGGCTTGGCCATCAAGCCGCGCATCCCGGCGAGCTGGCGCACCTGTTGCTCCGACCCGCGCGCGCCCGAGTCCGCCATCATGAACAGCGGATTGAACGCGTCGAAATTCTCCATCACGTGATCGGAGACCTCTTCCGTGGTGTGCATCCAGATGTCGATGATCTTGTTGGACCGCTCCCCTTCCGTAATCAGCCCGCGCCGGTACTGGCCTTCCACCTGCTCCACTTCGCGGTGGGCCTTGTTGAGGATTTTATCCTTGTCCGGGGGGATGGTCAGGTCGGCGACGGCGATCGACATGCCGGCGAGTGTTGCCCACTCAAAGCCCATCGTCTTGAGCGCATCCAGCAGCTCGACCGTCCGGGCATGGCCGCACTGCCGGTACACTTTGGCGATCAAGTTGCTGAGCCGGCTCTTGTCGATGAGCTCGTTCACGAACCGCACCTCATCCGGCAGCACGAGGTTGAAGAGCACGCGGCCCGGCGTGGTTTCGTAAAATTGGCCTTCCCACCGCAGCTTGATTTTTGCGTGCAGGGCCACCTGCTGATCTTGGTACGCGAGGATCACCTCATCGATGTCGCTGAACACGATCCCCTCGCCCTTCATCTTCTCGCGCGACTTGGTCAAGTAGTAGCAGCCGAGGATGATGTCCTGCGTGGGTGTCACGATCGGTTTGCCGGATGCCGGAGAGAACAGATTGTTCGAGGCCAGCATCAGCAGCCGCGCTTCCAGCTGGGCTTCAATCGACAGCGGCACGTGGACGGCCATCTGGTCGCCGTCGAAATCCGCGTTAAAGGCCGTGCACACGAGCGGGTGGATCCGAATCGCCTTGCCTTCAATCAAAATCGGCTGGAAGGCCTGGATTCCCAATCGGTGAAGCGTCGGTGCGCGGTTGAGGAGGACGGGGTGGTCCTTGATGACCTCATCGAGGATGTCCCAGACCTCGGTCCGCTCCTTTTCCACCATGCGCTTGGCGGTTTTGATGGTTTGCGCGAAGCCCTGCTCGCGGAACTTCCGAATGATGAAGGGCTCAAAGAGCTCCAGCGCCATCTTCTTGGGCAGGCCGCATTGGTTCAATTTCAGCTCCGGCCCGATGACGATGACCGAACGCCCGGAGTAATCCACGCGCTTGCCCAGCAGGTTCTGGCGGAACCGGCCCTGTTTGCCCTTGAGCATGTCGGCGAGCGACTTCAGCGGGCGGTTCATGGGCCCGAGCACCGGGCGCCCGTGCCGCCCATTGTCATAGAGCGCGTCGACCGATTCCTGCAGCATCCGCTTCTCATTGCGGATGATGATCTCCGGCGCCTTCAGCTCGATCAGCTT
Source organism: Candidatus Omnitrophota bacterium (assembly GCA_016209275.1). Lineage (NCBI taxonomy): Bacteria > Pseudomonadati > Candidatus Omnitrophota > Candidatus Omnitrophota bacterium. Next base: position 8,293 of record JACQWM010000046.1, on the reverse strand, counting down.
CCTCAGGCGGTTGTTCCGGTTGATGACGCGCCGGTAGAGATCGTTTAAGTCCGACGTGGCGAATCGGCCCCCGTCTAAGGGCACGAGCGGCCGCAGATCCGGCGGAATGACCGGGATGACCTTTTGGATCATCCACTCCGGACGGTTGCTGCTCTTGCGGAACGCCTCAATGATGCGCAGATTGCGCGCGATCCGCTTTTGCGTCTGCTCCACTTTCTGCTTTTGCAGCTCTTTATGCTGCTCACGCGCCATCTTGCCAAGATCCAGTGTTGAGAGCAGATCATGCACGGCCTCGGCGCCCATTTTGGCGGTGAAACTTTTGCCGTAGGTCTTCAGCGCCTCCTGATACCGGTCTTCGGTGAGGATCTCGCGGACGCGCAGCGGGGTGCCGCCGGGATCGGTGACGACAAAGGCTTCATAATAGATCACGCGCTCCAAATCCCTCATCGTCATATCCAGCAGCGCGCCGATGCGGGAGGGCACGCTCTTGAAAAACCAGATATGCGACACCGGGGCCGATAGTTCGATATGGCCCAATCGCTCGCGGCGGACCTTGGCCTTGGTCACTTCCACGCCGCAGCGGTCGCACGTGATCCCCTTATGCTTGATTTTCCGGTATTTGCCGCAGTTGCACTCGAAGTCCTTCGTCGGTCCGAAAATGCGCTCGCAGAACAAGCCGTCTTTCTCCGGCTTCAAGGTCCGGTAGTTGATAGTTTCCGGCTTTTTGACTTCGCCCTTCGACCAGCCGCGAATCACTTCAGGAGACGCGATGTGGATCGTAATCGCATCAAAGACATTCACATCATCAAAGAGGTGCTCAGGCGTCTTTGGGGCGCTCATTTCTTGACCTTCACGGTGGCTTTGGCGCGCTTCACAGGCTTGTCCGCGCTCGTGATGACATCCCGCGGAGCGCCGATGGTGGGCTGCTCAAGTTCTCGTTTGACCAGTTTTTCGAAGAGTTCATCGCCCGTCACCAAGTGCTCCTTGCGCTCCAGCCGGACGTCGAGCCCCAAGCCCTGCAGCTCCTTCACCAGCACGTTGAATGATTCAGGCACTGAAGGGGCGAGCACATGCTCGCCGCGGACAATCGATTCAAAGACCCGCGTGCGCCCCTCGACATCGTCGCTCTTGACGGTGAGCAGCTCTTGCAGCGTGTAGGCCGCCCCGTACGCCTCCAGGGCCCAGACTTCCATTTCTCCGAAGCGCTGGCCGCCGAACTGCGCTTTGCCGCCCAGCGGCTGCTGGGTGACCAAGGAGTACGGTCCGATGGATCGCGCGTGGATTTTGTCATCCACCAAGTGGACGAGCTTGATCATGTGGAGGTAGCCGACGACGGTTTCCTGATCAAAATAGTCGCCGGTAAACCCATCGCGCAGCTGGATCTTGCCCGAGAGCGGCAGCTTCGCCTTCTTCAAGTAGTCCTGGATTTCCCCTTCGCTCGCCCCGTTGAAGACCGGGGTGATCGCCTGAAAGCCCAGCGCCTTGGCCGCCCAGGCCAGGTGGGTTTCCAGCATCTGCCCCACATTCATGCGCGAGGGCACGCCGAGCGGGTTGAGGACGACTTCGACCGGCGTGCCATCCGGCAGAAACGGCAAGTCCGCTTGCGGGAGGATTTTTGCGATCACGCCTTTGTTCCCGTGGCGCCCGGCCATCTTATCGCCGACCTGGATTTTGCGCTTGGAGGCCACCTGGACCACGATGCGCTTTAAGACCCCGGGTGGGAGCTCATCGCCGCGCTTGACCTTGTCGACCTCCATCTCCTCTTCGGAGCGCATTTCGCGGATCAGCTCGTCGAAGAAATCCGCCACGCGGCGGACCTCAAGATCGAGTCCCGGCTCCTCCTGCACTTTGACGTCGGTAAAGTCAGCGCGCGAGAGTTTCTTGGCATCGCTGGCCTTGACGGTGCGGCCCGCGTCGATCACGGTGTCGCCCGAGTCAATGTCGCACAGCGGCGCAGATAATTTTTTGTCCTGCAAGAGCTTGACGAGCCGCTCCACGCGCTCCTCCGCGAGTTTGTTGATGCGCACCTGATACTGCTTGCGGATGGCGTCAATCTGCGTGTGCTCCTGCTGCTGCTCTTCCTTGGATTTCGTCTGGGTGCCCTTGCGGATGAGGATTTTGACGTCCACCACGATGCCCTCAACGCCTGCCGGAACCTTCAGGCTGGTGTCGCGGACATCCTCGGCTTTCTCGCCGAAAATCGCGCGCAGCAATTTTTCCTCAGGGGTCAGCTCCGTCTCGCTCTTCGGCGTCACCTTCCCAACCAGGATGCTGCGAGGGCCGACTTCCGCGCCGGCGCGGATGATGCCCTGCTCGTCAAGATCCTTCAGCGCCTCTTCCCCGACGTTCGGGATGTCGCGCGTGATCTCTTCGTTGCCGAGGCGGGTTTCGCGGGCTTCCACCTCGAACTCCTCGATGTGGATCGACGTGAAGGTGTCCTCTTTGACGAGATGCTCGCTGATCAAAATCGCGTCTTCAAAGTTGTAGCCCCGCCACGGCATGAAGGCCACGAGCACATCCCGACCCAGCGAGAGGTCGCCGTGGTATGTGGCCGGCCCGTCGGCGATCACTTGCCCGGCTTTCACCTTGTCCCCGACCGAGACGATGGGCCGCTGGTGCAGGCAGGTGTTCGCGTTGGAGCGCTGGAAATTCTTCAGCTCATATGTGGTGCGGCCAATGACGATGCGCTGGGCATCCGAATAGCTCACCACGCCGTCATCGCGCGAGACGATGCACGCCCCGGAATCCACCGCGACTCGGCGCTCGATGCCGGTGACCACCAGGGGGGCCTTCGGATGCACGAGCGGGACCGCTTGCCGCTGCATGTTGGATCCCATGAGGGCGCGGTTCGCATCGTCATGCTCGAGGAATGGAATCAGTGCTGCGGCGATGCTCACGGTTTGATTCGAGGAGACATCCATGTATTCGACTTGCGACGGCGGGAGGCGAACGATGTTGCCGTGATGGCGGCAGCTCACCAGCTCTTCGGAAAACTTGTTAGACTTCGTCAGCGGGCTGCTCGCCTGGGCGATGGCGTGCCGATCTTCGATGTCCGCTGTCACATAGTCGATCTTGTCCGTCACCATGCCATGCTCAACGCGCCGATAGGGGGTCTCGATGAACCCGTGCTCGTTGATGCGGGCGTAGACCGTGAGGCTGGAGATGAGGCCGATGTTCGGGCCTTCCGGTGTTTCGATCGGGCAGATGCGGCCATAGTGCGAGGGGTGCACATCGCGGACTTCGAAGCCCGCGCGCTCGCGCGAGAGCCCGCCGGGGCCCAGCGCGGACATCCGGCGCTTATGCGTCAGCTCCGCCAGCGGGTTCGTTTGATCCATGAACTGCGAGAGCTGCGAGCGCGCGAAGAAGTCTCGAATCACCGAGGCGACCAGCTTGAAGTTGACCAGCGTGTGCGGCATCAGCTTGTCCAGGTCATAGATCGCCATCCGCTCGCGCACGGTGCGCTCCAGCCGCTCAAGGCCGACGCGGAATTGGTGATAGACGAGCTCGCCCACCGAACGAACCCTCCGGTTGCCCAGGTGGTCGATGTCGTCGATTTCGCCTTCGCCCCGGCGCAGTCCCAGCAGATATTGGATCACGTGGATGACGGTCTCGCCCGAGAGCATGCGGGAGTCCAGCCCATCCGTCATGCTCAGCTTGCGATTGAGCACATACCGTCCAACGCTGCCCAAGTCATACCGTCTGGGATCAAGGAACAGCCGATGGATCAGCGTCTCGGCGGAGGGAAGGTTGACCAAGTCGCCGGGGCGCAACCGCCGGAAAATGTCCAGCAGGGCTTCCTGCCGGGTGGTGGTATGGTCTTTCTCCAGCGTCTTCAAGATTTCCGCCGGGGCGTCGCTGACGATTTTCAGCTCTCGCTTGCCGCTTTGCCAAATCGTATCGAGCCATTCCTCCGTGATCTTCGTGCCGGCGCGCAGCACCACGTGTCCGGTGGTGCTGTCGATAATGCGCTCGCCGAGATGATTGCCGATGAGCGGCTTCAAATCATGCGCCTCGGCAAAGCTCACCGTTTCGGTTTTGCCGAAGGCGTTGAGGATTTCCTCATCGGTGGAGAAGCCTAGGGCGCGCAGCAGAATCGTGCCCACTATTTTGCGGCGCCGGTCGATCGACACATGCAGCACGTCGAGCGTGTCAAACTCCAGCTCCACCCAGGCTCCGCGATACGGGATGATGCGCGCGGAAAACAGGCGCTTGCCCGTCGGGTGCACGTTCATTTCAAACGTGACGCCCGGGGAGCGATGGAGCTGGCTGACCACAACGCGCTCATCGCCGTTGATCACGAAGGTTCCCACATCCGTCATCAGCGGCATCTCGCCGAAATAGACCTCTTGTTCCTTTGAGGCTTTCGGGCCGACAAGGCGAAGCTTCACTTTCAGCGGCGCGGCGAAGGAGAGCCCATTGCGCAGGCATTCATTGACGCTGTACTTCGGCTTGCCGAGCGCATAGTGCACGTACTCGAGCCGGTAGACCCGATCGCGGCTTTCAATCGGGAATGTTTCGAGAAAGGCGGCGTGCAGGCCGATGTTGCGCCGCTTCGGCTTTGGCACGTCATGCTGGAGAAAATCCCAATACGAGCGTTTCTGGACTTCCACCAAATCAGGAGGGGCCAGCCCTTCGCTCAATTTGGCAAAGCTGACCACGGTCTGTGCTCGCTTTGACATCGGTCCCCTTTTGTCACTCGCTCAATCACCCAATCACTGAATCACTCAATTACTTCAGTTGCACCTGCGCACCGGCGGCTTCCAGTTTCTTCTTAATTTCCTCGGCTTCCTCTTTCTTGATGCCGGTCTTGACGGGTTTCGGCGCTCCTTCCACCAGGTCCTTGGCTTCTTTCAGGCCCAGGCTGGTGATCGCGCGGATTTCTTTAATGACTTGGATCTTGTTGGTGCCGGCACCGGCCAGGATGACATCGAACACCGATGGCTCTTCGGCTGCTGCCGCACTCCCGCCGCCGGCCGCCGGATTGGCGGCGACCGCCACCGGGCTTGCGGTAATCCCAAACTTGTCCCGCATGGCCTTCGCATAGCTGGAGAGCTCAAGCGCCGTCATCTCTTCGGTGAGCTTCAGCGCTTCCTCCACTCGTTTCGACACGGTCTCCGTCATTTACGTCCCCTCCTTCGTGAGTTCTGACGCGGGTGGTATTGGTGATGCGGTTTTCGATTCTGCGGCTTGCTCAGCCAGCCAGGCGAGATCGCCGATCAAGCGCTCGATGGTGACTATCACATCGGCGATCGGGGCCTCGATCGTGCCCAGCACGTGGGCAAGCAGCACCGGCCGCGATGGGAGTGCTGCCAATTCGCTCAATTGCTTGTCGAGTAACAGCTCCCCATCGAGGATGCCGCCGCTGACGATCAGCTGCTGCTCGTGGGTTTTGCGGAAGTCCACCAGCACCTTCAGCGCCGGCAGCGCGTCATCACCGGCCAGCACGAGTCCGACCGAGCCCTTCAACAGCTCATGAAGGCCTTCAAGGCTGAGCGGCTCAAGCGCTTTGCGTCCCATCCGGCGGTTGATCATCAGCAGCCGGGCGTTCGTGGCATGCAGTTTCTGGCGGAACACATTCGCCTCGGCCGCCGGCATGCGAGTGATCGATGTGACGAAAAAATTCGGGCGCTGTTTGAGCTCAGTCCTCAACTCATTCGCAATGGATTCCTTGACCAAGCGCCCGATTCGAGCCATTAGTCCGTTTCCTTCGCCGTGTCGGTCTCAAGGCCTTCCGTCTTGAGCGGAATGCCGGGACTCATCGTGCAAGATACGCTCACGCGCCGGAGCATCCGCCCTTTCAGCGAGGACGGCCGTGCGCGCACAATGGCTTCGAGCGCGCTGCGCCCGTTGTCCGCTAATTGCTGCGGGGCGAAGGAGCGCTTGCCGATCACAAGATGAATGTTCGAGAGCTTATCCATTTTGAACTCGATCTTGCCCTGCTTCACGTCATTGATGGCCTTGGCGACATCGTCCGTCACGGTGCCGACTTTGGGATTGGGCATCATGCCTTTGGGACCGAGAATCTTCCCCAGCCGGGAAACCTCGCGCATCATATCCGGGGTGGCGATCGCCACCTCAAAGTCCAGCCATCCCCCCTGGATTTTCTCGATGAGCTCGGTAGCACCCACATAGTCCGCGCCGGCCTGCTTGGCTTGCATTTCCTTTTCGCCTTTGCAGAAGACGGCCACTCGGCGCGTTTTCCCGGTGCCGTGCGGCAGCACCACCGTGCCGCGCACCACCTGATCCGTTTTCTTCGGGTCGATATTCAGCGAGGCGGAGAGCTCGACCGTCTCGTCAAACTTTGGTGCCGGCAGTTCCTTCAGCAGCACCACGGCCCGATCAATGGGGTACGTGGCCTTCTGGTCCACCAGGGCGGCAGCCTTCGCGTATCGCTTCTTCAGAGCCATGCTCACACCACGTCGATGCCCATGCTGCGCGCCGTGCCTTCAATCATCTTGACCGCCGCCGCCAGATCATGGGCGTTCAGATCCTGCAGCTTTTGCTTCGCGATGTCTTGCACGGCGTTCCGGCCGATCTGCCCGGCTTTCTCTCTCGGCGTGTTGCCTGAGGCTTTGGCGATGCCGCACGCTTGCTTGATCAGCACCGACACCGGCGGGCTCTTGACGATGAAGGTGAATGAGCGGTCTTCATAGACGGTAATGACCGCCGGCAGCACCAAGCCTTCCTTGCCCTTGGTTTCTTCATTGAATTTCTTGCAGAACTCCATGATGTTGACGCCGTGCTGGCCGAGTGCTGGCCCGACCGGAGGCGCCGGGTTCGCGGCTCCCGCCGGGCAATACAGTTTTAACGTGGCCTTAACTTTCTTGACCGCCATGAGAGAGGTTTCCAACCGATATCAGATATCGATGTTGATATCTGATATCGCCTTTTCTTTAGAGTCTTTCGACCTGCCAAAATTCCAATTCGACCGGCGTCTGGCGTCCAAAAATCGATACCAGCACTTTCAGTTTGCCGCGCGCGGCATTGACCTCTTCAATCACACCGCTGAAGTTCGTGAACGGCCCTTCAATGACGCGCACGCCTTCGCCCTTGGAGAACGTCACCCGCGAGGTGGGTTTATCCTTCCGCTCCTCGGTCTGCCGGAGAATTTCCGAGACCTCATCCTCAGACAGCGACACGGGGCGGCGCCCGGCTCCGATGAATCCCGTCACTCCGGGGGTGGTGCGCACCAAATGCCAGCTCTCATCCGTCATTTCCATATGGATGAGCAGATAGCCGGGAAAAAATTTTCGCTCGGAGATCCGCTTTTTGCCGCCGCGCACCTCCGCCACGCGCTCCGTCGGGACGAGGACCTGGCTGATTTTTTCGCCGGCGGCTTCCTCTTTCACGCGGGTTTCCAGCGCCGCCTTCACCTTCAACTCTTGCCCGGTTTGGGCGTGGATGATGTACCAATGCTGCTCGACCGGCTGCGGTTCAGCGCCCTTGGCGGCCTCAACGGGTGCCGGTGCCGGCTGACTGCCGGCCGGGGCCGGCGGCTGCTGCTGTTCCTCAGGGGCTTCCGTCATCATCCGTCGAATTACTGCAAGAGGATTTTTGCGATGTGCGTGAGGATCACGTCGCAGACACTGATAAAGCTCGCCAGGAGGGCGACACCGATAAACACCACGATCGCCGACCCCAGGACTTCCTCTCGGGCCGGCCAAGATACCTGCTTAATTTCTTCGCGAACGCTTGCCAAGAATGTTCCAGCCCGCTCGAGGACCTTGGCCATTAGCGGTGGTGCCTCGCGCATCGCGGATGGCAATTGGCAGGAGCGGCAGGAGTCGAACCTGCAGTCCCGGTTTTGGAGACCGGTGGTTTACCGTTAACCGACGCTCCTATACCGGCGACCATCACTCCGTTTCATTGTGGTTCGTATGCTTGCGGCACCACTTGCAATACCGGCGCAGTTCCAACCGATCCGGCACGTTCTTCTTATTCTTCGTGCTGTGGTAGTTGCGCCGCTGGCAATCGATGCAGCTGAGCGTAATCAAGTCTTGCATCGGCTTACTTGAGGATCTCCGTAATCACCCCGGCCCCCACGGTCTTGCCGCCTTCGCGAATCGCGAAGCGCTGCTCTTTCTCCATCGCCACGGGCTGGATGAGCTCCACCGTCACCGTGATGTTATCCCCCGGCATGACCATCTCAGTACCGGCAGGCAAGGTGACGTTGCCGGTGACGTCGGTCGTGCGGAAGTAGAACTGCGGCCGGTAGCCTTGGACAAAGGCCGTGTGCCGCCCGCCCTCTTCCTTGGTCAGGCAGTAGACTTCGGCGTGAAAGGTGGTGTGCGGG
>JACQWM010000045.1 GCA_016209275.1 Candidatus Omnitrophota bacterium | reverse complement strand
TGAACGACTCACCATCCGCGTGCGAAACACGACCGGCGTTGCGGCGACGATCTTTTGGTCGGTGAAGATCACGCCGCTCGGCTGATGGCTAGGATCGGCAAGGTCTACACCGATCTCGTTCGCGATCTAGAACTCAAGGGCGAGCTCGGCGAGCTCACGATCGGGCCGGAAGTCTTCGGCGTCGTGGTGCTCGATTCGCTCGAGAGTTTCGTCGCGAGTCCGCAGAAACCAAACCGTGTCGGCGACTGGTTCACCGCAGGGGAACAAATCGCGCCGGCGGCAAATGCCGTGCTTGCAGATACGGGAGCCTTGGCGGTCGGAGTCTACGATGTTGACGTTTTCATCACGCACAATGAACCAGGCAGCAACCGGTTCGTCCTCCAGTGGCGCGATGCGGCTAACGCCGCGAACCTCACCCTGCAGACGATCCGGCTCGCTGAGCAGCGTTCTTTTATCCACTTCCACCTTGTCCTGGAGATCGAGACTGCCAACGAACGCTTTCGCGTTCTGGTCCTTGCAGCTGGCGGGGCTGGCGTCCAATACCAGGCGAGCATCCTCACCCGGGCCCTGTAGACGGGGTGATTTTTGACTTCAGTGCCCAAAAGCTTTATACAAGGGGTGAGTCCATGGACGCGCGCGCGCGCGTATACGCGAAACCCCCTTGTCCACAGCTTATACACAGGCACACACCGTTGTTTAAGTGGCTGTTACGGTTGACTCCGGCTTGGCGCTTGGCCATGGAGGCTCGAGTGGAAGCGCTCGAGCTCCGTCATGCTGATCTCGTCGAGCGGTTCCGCTACTTCATGAACCGGGACGCGATGCGCCGCGCAAGGGGCGGAATCGGTCCGGACCTGATTTCGGAGGCGGCCGAGGTTCTGAATTCGCGCCAGGATGCGCCAGGATCGCGCGCCGGGGGGGGGGCCGCTACCCCACCCTCAACCCAAGAGCAGAAGCTCGCCCTATACCGCAAGATCACGCATTAGAGGTATGTCTTCAAGCTCAAGAGCCTTCTGAAACCCGTTCTGGCCGTCGCCTCGATCATTCCGAGCCCGGTCCAGCCCTTTGCGCGCGTCGCTAGCACTGCGCTCGCCGTCTCCCAAGCGATCAAGAGGCCCGCCATGCCAACCTTCACCGGCACCGCTTTTCCCGAACCTGGCTTGCCCACGGGCACCGGTTTTGATCTCGGCTCGCTCGCGGGCGGCATCCTCGATGCCGTTACCATCCGCGAACAGCGCAAGCTGCTGCAAGCTGCCGCCCCGTTGAGCATGGCGCCGATGGCAAGGCAAGCCGGCCGTATTCTTAGCGGCCCGTTCGTTGGCAGCGTCACGCAGATGGCCGGGCGTGCCGTCGGCGCGATCCGCAACGCCGCCGGGCGGATCGTCGGCTTCATCACGAGCTCAGGCCGGCGCATCTCGCCGAAGACGGCCGCATCGGTGGCGAAGAAGATCGGCATCGAGGCGGCCGCCGTCGCCCTCGGCATCACGGCTTTCGAACTCGCGGAGATGTTGTTTGATCAAGCGGCGCGGCCGCGTCGCCGGCGCGGTCTCAGCTATAGAGACATCCGCACGGCGCGTCGCGTGTGCCGCACGATCAGCACAATGCAGACTCAGCTTGCAGCGTGCGCGCGGCCGCGCTCGGTTCGCCGGCTGCCGGCGCACGGTCATCGTGTGGTCCCTGCGTAAAGGAGTCCTCTCATGCCTCTCATCATCGGTCAGACCTCCATCGCTGCGAACGCGACGAATGGGAACGTTCTCAGCGGATCTGCCTACGAGTTCATGCCCTACAACGCCCTGCTCGAAATCGGTCTGTGCTCGAACGCGGCCGGCGACCATCAGTGCACGGTCTACTCGGGCAGCGATGCGCTGCTCGAGGAATCCGGGGTCAGCCGACAGGCGCGCGTGCCCGTCTACCCGGATGACTTCTCGATCCGTGATGTCGCGCTTGGCGGTGAACGACTCACCATCCGCGTGCGAAACACGACCGGCGTTGCGGCGACGATCTTTTGGTCGGTGAAGATCACGCCGCTCGGCTGATGGCTAGGATCGGCAAGGTCTACACCGATCTCGTTCGCGATCTAGAACTCAAGGGC
>JACQWM010000044.1 GCA_016209275.1 Candidatus Omnitrophota bacterium | reverse complement strand
TGGATCTTCGCCTCCAGCAGCCGAGAGATGTATTTCATACACTCAATATTCTACGAAATTTGAGTGTTTGTCAACAAAATTCTACCTCCAGAAAAATCAGGAAAAATCAGGGACGGTTCTTATGGTATAGCGGGCTCAGGCAAGATCAGGAGTTTCACGGCGGTGCCCTCCGGGGCCGACCGTGTCAGTGGCGGAGGCTCAGCCGCTCAGGAGGGTTTCCCAGGGCTCGCCGGCGAAGTAGCGCAAGATGCCCTCGGCCGCGGTCAGGCCGGCGCGGGCGGCGGTGGAAACCAGGTTCGGGCCGGTGACACAGTCTCCGCCGGCGAAGACGCCGCGGATCGGGGTTGCTCCGGTTAATGGGTGGGCTTTGACCGTGCCTTTGGGAGGCACCATGAGAAACGGATGCTCTTGATCAAACGCCGCCTCCACGTCATACCCGAAGGCGAGGATGGCGAGATCCGTCGGCACGGTAACGTTGGAGCCAGAGACCATTTTCGGCGAGCGTCGGCCTGAAGTATCCGGGGCTCCCAGCTCCATCCGCGCGCATTCGATGGACGACACGTGGATACCGTCCTCGGAATGAAACGCCAGCGGGGCGGTCAGCATCAGGAAGTTCGCGCCCTCGTCCTTGGCCGCGGCGACTTCCCTTTTGCTCCCCGGCATGTTGGCCTCATCGCGCCGGTACACGCAGCTGACCTCGGCCGCCACCAGCCGCAACGACGTCCGCACGCAATCCATGGCGCTGTCGCCCCCGCCGAGCACCGCCACGCGGCGTCCGGTCAAGTCGCTGATCGGCTCCCAGTCGTTGGGCAGCTCGTTCGGATCATAGAACACGCGCACGAGAAACTCAGTCGAAGACATGATGCCGGAGAGTTGATTACCAGGCAGATCCGGCATCGCCGGCCGGCTGGCCCCGATGCCGATGAAGGCGGCGTCGAATCCTTCGTCGGTGACGAGCGATTCGATCCAGCGCACGTCGGTGTTGGTGTAGAATGTGACACCGAGGCCGCGCAGCATGTCCAGATGCGCATCGAGCAGCTCTGTCGGCAGCTTAAAGCGCGGAATCCAGCGCAGCACCCCGCCCAGCCGCGGCCAGCGCTCAAACACCGTCACCTCATGGCCGGCGCGCGCCAGCGTTTGCGCCACGGCCAGGCTGGCCGGGCCTGAGCCCACGGCCGCCACGCGCTTGCGCGCCGTCGCCGTCCTCTGAGGTGCCCGATCCCCATTGCCGGTCCACTGCTTCCACCCTTCCTGAGACACAAAGCGCTCAAGTAATCCAATCGCCACCGCTTCGTGCTTCACGCCGATGGCGCAGGCACCCTCGCACAGCCGATCCTGCGGACAGAGCCGGCTGCACAGCTCCGGCATCGGGCTGGTCTGCCGGATGATGCCGTACGCTTCGGCCACGCGGCCTTGCTGCAGCTCGCGCATCCAGTCCGGAATTTTGTTGTGCATCGGGCAGACCGACTGGCAGCGCGGGTTCTTGCACAGGATGCAGCGATTCGCTTCCTCCACCGCCTGGGCCAGCGTGTAGCCGCTGGTGAGTTCATCGAAATTCCTCCGGCGCCCCGCCGGAGACTGCATGGCCGGCCGCACCCTGGGTTTGACCTCACGCATGGGCTCCTCCTTTATCCCGCCCCCCCGCCCGGGGGGCGGGGCTCGGCTGCACCGTTGCCCCGTGCACTCAGTTTCGCGTGGATGCCGGCGGCCGCTTTCAGGCCGGCTCCGGCCGCGAGAATCACCGTCGCCGCACCCGTCACCGCATCGCCGCCGGCGAAGACGCCGCTGCGCGATGTTTCTCCGGATGCTTCTTTGACGATGAGCCCGCCCCACGACGTGGTGGCCAGCCCGCCTTCTTTGGTCAGCAACCGGTTCGGCCGCGTGCCGATGGCGACGACGACGGTGTCGACCGGAATGACGGACGGCGGCTCCTCCGTGGGGATCGGCCGCGCGCGCCCGGATTCATCCGGCGGGCCCAGCCGCTGCCCCTGGCACTCCAAGCCGGTCACCCACCCCTCAGGGGATCCGAGGACGCGCACCGGGTTGGTGAGCCATTGGAAGATGACGTTCTCTTCTTTCGCGTGGGTGTACTCTTCGACGCGCGCAGACATCTCTTCTTCGGAGCGGCGATAGACGATGCGCGCCTCGGAGGCCCCCATGCGCAGCGCGCTGCGGGCCGCATCCATCGCGGTGTTGCCGGCCCCCACGACGGCCACGCGAGTCCCCACCTTCAGCGGCGTGTCGCACTTCGGAAACTGGTACGCCCGCATCAAGTTGATGCGCGTCAAAAACTCATTCGCCGAATAGACCCCGTTGAGATTTTCGCCGGGGATGCCGAGAAAGCGCGGCAGGCCGGCCCCGGTGCCGATGAAGACGGCCTGGAATCCCTGCTCCTGGAACAGCTGATCGATCGTGATGGTTTTCCCGATGATCACGTTGCAGATGATGTCGACTCCCATCGCTTTGAGCTGCCCGATCTCATCATCGAGCACCGCTTTCGGCAGGCGGAACTCCGGAATGCCGTAGCGCAGCACCCCGCCGGGCGCGTGCAGCGCTTCGAAGATCGTGACGCGATACCCCAGCCGGGCCAGCTCCCCGGCCGCGGTCAGGCCTGAGGGGCCGGCCCCGACGATGGCCACGCGAAGCCGCTCCGAAGCCTCTGGCGAAGGAGGGCGCGCCCCGGTTGGCGCAGCCGGTGCGGTCACGCTGCCGCGGCGGTGCTCGCGCGCCCAGTCGGCGATGAACCGCTCCAAATGGCCGATCGCCACCGGCTCAAACCGCGTCGCCATGTGGCACAGTTTTTCGCACTGGCTTTCCTGCGGACAGACGCGGCCGCAGATGGCCGGCAGCGGGTGCGCGTTCCTCACCTGCCCAAACGCCTCCTCGAACTTGCCGTCGGCGATGCATTTGATGAACGATTTGATCGGCACGTGGACCGGGCAGCCTTCTTCGCACACCGGCTCCTGGCATTGCAGGCAGCGGAGCGCCTCGAACCGGGCGCGCGATTCGGTATAGCCGCGGTTGACTTCATCAAAGGTGCGCGCGCGCTGAGGCACCTCCTCATGCGGCATCCCGGTTTTTTGGGCCGGCTTAAGCGGCATTGGACAGCTGCTCCTCGCTGCGATACATCTTGCTGCGCCGCACGCATTCATCGAAGTCGACCTGATGCGCATCAAACATCGGCCCGTCCACACAGGCGAACTTGCTTGCGCCCCCGACCGTCACGCGGCAGCCGCCGCACATGCCGGTCCCATCAACCATAATCGGATCGAGCGACACCTGTGTTGGCACATGAAACTCGGCGGTGACGGCGGCCACGGCGCGCATCATCGGCATCGGGCCGACCGCGACCACTTCGATCTCGCCCAGCGGCTGCACCACTTGCAACCGTTGTTTCAAACAGTCGGTCACAAACCCCTTAAACCCGACCGACCCATCATCGGTGCACGGCATCACCAGTTCGCAGACGCTGGAGAGTTCGTCTCTGAGAATCAGCAACTCCTTGTTGCGCGCCCCGATGATCGCCTCGGTCGGCACGCCGGCTTGGCGCAACCCGCGCAGCAGCGGATACAAGGCGGCCGCGCCAAAACCGCCGCCGACACCGATGACGCGTTTGCCGCGCATCAGACGAAACGGCTCGCCAAGCGGACCGACCAGGTCCAGCACCTCTTGGCCTTCTTGCAGCGCGCCGAAGAGTTTTGAGGTGCGGCCGACTTCCTGCACGACGACGGTCACGGTGCCCTGCGGCGCATCGAAATCCGCGATCGTCACCGGAATGCGCTCCCCGCCTTCGCGCACCCGCACGATGACGAACTGGCCTGGCTTGGCCGCCTGGGCCACCCACGGGGCCTCGATGAGAAACCGGTGGGTCGCCGGGGTGAGGCGCTCTTTCTTCAAAATCTTGAAGCTGCGGCCTTCGTGGATCGGATGCGCCGGCTCAGCAGATGCCATAGGGCTCACAACTCCGGATGCTCGTGCTGGGCTTTCAGGCGCCGCCACCGTCGATCATTCTCCGCCTCGGCTTCGGCGACGACGCCGTCCATCTCCGGGGCCATCAGGTGCTTGGTCTTGCCCATCAGCGCGAACCAGTCCCGCAGCGGCCGCCGGCGACCCAACGCCTCCGGGTCATACGTGATCACCGTCTTGCCCCGCTCGATCTCATAGAGCGGAAAAAAGCAGGTGTCCACCGCGGCTTGCAGCACGCTCTCGGCCGAATCATCCGGCGACATCCAGTTGAGCGGGCAGGCCGAGAGAATTTTGCCGTAGACAAACCCTTCCCGATTCGCGTACCACTGCGCCTTGGCCGCCTTCTTCATCAAATCTTCAGGGAAACCTTCGACGGCGGTAAAGACGTACGGCGCATTGACCGCGGCGAAAATCTTCGGCGTATCTTTGTGATGGAACAGCTTGCCCGTGCTCTTCGGTCCGGCCGGGCTCGTGCTGGTTTGATGTCCGAGCGGCGTCGAATAAGAGAGCTGCCCGCCGGTGTTCATGTAGCCTTCATTGTCATACTCGATGATGATCATCCGGTGATTGCGCAGCGCCGTGCCCAGCGCCGCCCCCATGCCGATATCCATGCCGCCATCGCCGGAGACCATGACGAACGTCGGCTGCTCCACCTTCGGCAGCTCCCCGCGCCGGGCGCGCTCGGCGTACATTTCCACAAGCCCGGAGAGCGTCGCCGCCCCGTTTTGAAACAGGTTGTGCAGGTAGCTGACGCGATGCGCGCTGGCCGGATACCCGGTGGTGACCACCATCGCGCAGCCGGTTTGATACAGCACGACGACCGGCCCATCCAGCACGCGAAAAAATTGCTTGATCGTGGTAAACGCCCCGCAGCCAGGACACGCCCCATGGCCGGGGGCCACGCGGTGCGGGGTGGGCGCCATTTTCCAGAACGGATCCAGTGTGACCTGCAGCCGCCCGGTCGATGGATCTGGCGTGATCTGCGCGTGGTGGCGGGTGACCTCTTCTACGGTGAGCACCGGCGGAGCCGGATGGGTGCTACGCCCGTTCTTGGCGGTCGCATCATCGCCGGGTGTCACGCCGAGATAATCAAACTGCGGCACGCGGCGGCGCTTCAACGCGCCTGCCGCTTGCTCGAAGAGCTGCACCGCATTCTCGACGGTGAAGTCTTTGCCGCCCAGGCCGTAGATGCGCGAGAGGCACTTAGGCTGGCGCGGCGCATGCGCTTGCAAGGCTGCCCGCACCTCCAGGCTCAGATTGCCGCCATCGGCCCCGTACGAATCCGCCCGGTCGGCAATCACGACCGCGTTCATGCCTCCGAGGATCCGTGCCAGCTCCTCGGCTGGAAACGGCCGCAGCACCGTCGGGTGCACCACGCCGACCTTCATGCCTTGCTTGCGCAGCTGATCGGCGGCCTCTTTCGCGGTTTCAGCGGCGGAGTTGAGGAGAACGAGCGCGATCTCGGCCCCTTCCATGGCATACGGCTCCACCGTGTGGTAGCGCCGGCCGGAGAGCTTGCCGAACTCCCGGAAGATGGCGGGAATGATGGCGCGCGCCTCATCAAACGCCAGCTTCAGTTGATACTTATTGTTGATGAGATCAGGGTCATTCATGTACGGCCCGATCGTCACCGGATGCTCCGGATCGAGCATGGTCAGGGGGGCGCGGCATTCGCCGACGAACCGCCGCACGACCGCATCCTCGAAGGTGTAGACCCGGCGCTTCTGGTGGCTGGTGAAAAATCCGTCGTACGCCACGATCACCGGCAAGCGCAGCGATGGATGCTCGCCGATGCGCACCGCCATCAGGTTCATGTCGTAGACCGCTTGCGGGTCGTTCGCCAGCAGAATGATCCAGCCGGCATTCAGCGCAAAATAGAGGTCGGAGTGATCGCAGCGGATGTTGAGCGGGCCGTTGATCGCGCGGGTGGCGAGGTTGAGCACCATGGGAAACCGCGTGCCGGACTGCACCGGCAGCTGCTCCAGGGAATAGAGCAGCCCCTGCGAGCTGGTCACATTGAGCACCCGGCCCCCGCCGGTGGCTGCGCCATAGCAGATGCCGGCGGCTCCATGTTCGCCGTCCGCCGGGATCATCGCGATCTGATGCTGCCCGCGCGCCTTCATCTTGCTGAGCTGCTCGGCCACTTCGGTCGACGGGGTGATTGGGTAGTAGCCCATCACGTGAAAATTGATCTGCGAGGCGGCCAGGGCGGCCAGCTCATTGCCGCTGGTAAAGGCGAGTTTCTGAGACGGCCGCGAGGCGGCGGCGGGGCGTGATGTCGCCGTGCTCCTGTCGGGCTTCATGCCGAGTCCTTGCGCGAGAGCGGCACGCGCTGCGCGCTCACCCAGGCACCCTCGCGCTCTTTGGTCAGCGCGCCCGACGGGCAGGAGTCGATGCAGCGCAAGCAGCCTTTGCAGAATTGGTAGTCGATGCCAAGCAAGCATGCAGCGCTGCCTTGCTCCTCCCACACGAAGCAGTAGTCCGGGCACACCAGATCGCAGATGCCGCAGTTGGTGCACGCTTGCGCGTTGAACTGCGGCGCAAATCCTTGGCGGGAAGCGGAGAGATCATTGGCGATCGTGTTGCCCACATCGATGATCGCTCCGCCCAGCGGGGCGGTGCGGTATCCCCAACGCAGCGTTGTCGAGCCATCCGGCGGCGTCGGCTCAGGACCCTCGGCGATCAGCCGCTCTGCCGCTTCCTGATAGCCGCGCCAGAACGTCTTGACGTTGGACTCTGCCAGCGCCGCGGAGCGCTTGCTGAAATGCTCCTCGAGCGTTGCTGCCAGCGCCTTGGCATCGATACGCGGGCAGCCTTTAGCCACCGCCCCCAGGATGGCGGTGTTGATGCGGGTATGCTCCTCCACCGCAATCGCCATCGCATCCACCAGCATCGCGCGGCCCTTGGGCAGCGGGAGGGCGGCTGAGGCCGGCGCGTTGACGATCAGGAGCCCATCGCGTTTCAAGCCGGCCAGTGTCACGGGGCGCGCGAGCAGGGCCACGTGAAAGACCGCCAAGACATCCGGGGCCACCACCGGACTGCTCACACGGATGGGCGCGTTTCCGCCGACGGCGCGGATGAAGGAGCGCACCGGCGTGCCTTTCTTCTCGGAGCCGTACGAGGAAAATTGCGAGGCGTTGAGCCCCTGGCGGAGCACCAAGGACTCGGCCAACAGCTGGGCGGCCAGATGCGCGCCGAGCCCGCCGATGGACTCAAATCGGATCTCGAAGGAAACGGAGGCAGCCCTCATGGAGGAGTCGGGCTAGTTAACCACACCCCCAAAGCTGACACTATGAGCGCGATCATACATTGCGAGGCTAGGAGGCGCGGGCGATTATGCGGGTGCCGTATTCCCCACGAGCAAGGCCACGGTCCTGAGTAACTCCCCAGACTCGAACGGTTTCGTCATATACGCGTCAGCGCCGTGGGCGAATCCTCTGAGCTGATCGATCGGCTGGTTCTTCGCCGTCAGGATGAGCACGGGCAGCGCCCAGAAACTATACAGGCGGCGCAGCTCCTGGCAGACTTTGTGGCCATCCATGTCCGGCAGCACCAGATCCAGAATCACCAAATCCGGCTGATGCTCCACGGCCCAGCTGATCGCCGCCTTGCCGCACAGGGC
>JACQWM010000043.1 GCA_016209275.1 Candidatus Omnitrophota bacterium | reverse complement strand
CGCTACGACGCCTCCCGCGTCGAGGCCCGGCGCTACCGCTCCTGGGAGGAGGGCGGCTTCCTCGCCGCGCGCCCCGGTCGCGGCCGCCGCCCCTACACGATCGTCATCCCGCCCCCGAACGTGACCGGCATCCTCCACATGGGCCATGCGCTCAACAACACCATCCAGGACATCCTCATCCGCTATCAGCGTATGAAAGGCCTCAACGCGCTGTGGGTGCCGGGCACGGATCATGCCGGCATTGCCACGCAAAACGTCGTGGAGCGAGCCCTGGCGAAGGAAGGGAAGACGCGGCAAGACCTGGGCCGCGAGGAATTCGTGAAGCGCGTCTGGCAGTGGAAGGAGCAATACGGCAATACGATCCTGTATCAATTGCGTCGGCTGGGCTCCTCGTGCGATTGGCGCCGCACGCGGTTTACGATGGATGAGGGGCTCTCCGACGCAGTCCTCGAGGTCTTCATCCAGCTCTACAAGAAAGGGCTGATCTATCGCGGCCAGTACATCATCAACTGGTGCCCGCGCTGCCAGACCGCCCTGGCGGATGAAGAGGCGCCTCGACAGCAGACCCAAGGCAAGCTGTACCACATCCGCTATCCCTTGGCTCAAGGCTCAAGGCTCCCCGGCCCGACCCATGCCGGGGCGGGCAAGGCTCAAGGCAAAAGCCACCCTTCAACCTTCAACCTTCAGCCTTCAGCGCAGTTTATTGAGGTCGCCACCACCCGTCCTGAAACCATGCTCGGCGATACCGCCATTGCCGTGCATCCTAAGGATAAGCGGTACAAAAGGCTGATCGGCCAGCACGCCATTCTCCCGCTCGTGAACCGCAAGCTACCCATCATCTCGGATGAAGCCGTGGACCGTGAGTTCGGCACCGGGGCGGTGAAGGTCACCCCGGCGCATGATCCGGTGGACTTTCAACTGGGCAAGAAGCATAAGCTCGAATTCATCAACGTGATGACCGATGACGCGCACATGACCCATGTGCCCGCTGCCTATGACGGCCTGGACCGGTATGACTGCCGCAGCAAACTCATCGTGGACCTGGAGCAACAAGGTTTTCTTGGGGCGATCGATGAGCATCCGCACAATGTCGGCCATTGCTACCGCTGCCATACGGCTATCGAGCCGCGCCTCTCGCCCCAGTGGTTCGTCAAGATGAAGCCGCTGGCAGTGCCCGCCATCAAGGCCGTGAAGGATGGCACGATCACCTTTGCGCCGAAGCGCTGGACCAAGGTCTACCTGAACTGGATGGAGAACATCCAGGATTGGTGCATCAGCCGGCAGATTTGGTGGGGACACCGCATTCCCGTCTGGTATTGCGACGCGTGTCTGAGTAAAACAAAAAATCTAGAAGGCACTGACGTTATTGGACCTCACAAAGCTTCTGAGGCAAAACATGGACAGCCTGGCATCATTGTCAGCAAAACTCCTCCTACGAAATGTCCCGAGTGTGGATCAATCATTGGATTTCGACAAGATGAGGACGTGCTCGATACGTGGTTTTCATCGTGGCTCTGGCCGTTCTCAACGCTGGGCTGGCCGCAGAAGACCAAGGACCTGGACTATTTCTATCCCACCAATACCCTGGTGACGGCCCAGGAAATCATTTTCTTCTGGGTGGCGCGCATGATCATGGCCGGCTACTTTTGCATGAAGGCCCCGCCGTTTACCACCGTGTACATCCATGGCACGGTGCGCGACATCACCGGCAAGAAGATGTCGAAGTCGCTGGGCAACATCATCGATCCCATCGATATCATCAAAACCTACGGGACCGATGCGCTGCGCTACACGCTCGTCACGGCGACGGCGATCGGGCAGGATGTGTTTCTCTCGGAAGAGCGGTTCGTGGCCGGGCGGAATTTTGCGAATAAGCTGTGGAACGCCACCCGTTTTGTATTGTCGAATGACGAATGCCGAATGACGAATGATCAGCCAATTCGACATTCGCAATTCGACATTCGACATTTGACGGTGCCGAACCGGTGGATCCTCTCGCGACTGCAGCGCACCATCCAGCGGGTCACCGGCTCGCTGAATACGCATGTGTTCAGTGACGCCGCCAACGCGCTGTATGACTTTCTCTGGCACGACGTCTGCGACTGGTATCTGGAAATCGCCAAAGTCCAGCTTCAGACGCCAGACAATACACAACAGACCGCAGATATCCTCGTCCACGTGTTGGAAACCAGTTTGCGACTGTTGCATCCCGTGATGCCGTTTGTCACGGAGGAGCTGTGGCAGCATCTCATGCCGGCACACAGCACACAGCACACAGCACATAGCATCATGAAGGCGGCGTGGCCCACGGCGACAAAGAAACTGATGGATGCTGAGGCGGAGAAACTCTTTGAACGGTTTCAGGCCGTGACGGTGGCGATTCGCAACACGAAGGCTGAACTGAATCTGCCGCCGGAGAGCCGGCCGGCGGTGCACCTGGTCAGCCATCACGCCTCGGTGCGGAGCTTTTTTGCGTCGCACGACGCGCTGTTGAAAATGCTCGCGGCCACCGGCGAGGTCCATGTGGCCGCCGACCGCACAAGCATCTCGCATGCCGCCGCAACGGTCGTTGACGGCATCGAAGTGCTCATCCCCCTCGCCGGGCTGATTGATCCGCAGAAGGAACAAGCACGACTGCAACAGAAAATTGATGAGCTGTCGCGCTATATCTCCCACACCGGTAATCGCCTGAAGGATGCGCAGTTCGTCTCGAAAGCGCCAGCCGAGGTGGTGGAGCAAACCAAAAGTAAGTTGACGCAAGCCGAAGAAACCCGGAAGAAGTTAGCGGAGTTGCTCTCGCTTGTCCAATCCATGTGAGATGCTCAAAAATACGTACAGTGGCCCCTGGCCAGCCCAGCGAGCACTGAGCGAGCGGGCTGGCCGGGGGTACGTGTAACAGAGATACTTTTCATATGATAGCGAGATCAGATGTCCTTCCACTCATTCGAGCTGCGCTGCGGGAAGATGCGGCGGCTCACGACATCACCTCCCGTGCTACGATTCCCGCCTCGCGGCGCATCCGGGCGCGCATCATCGCGAAAGCCTCCGGCATCCTGGCGGGCGGACCGATCGCCGTCTGGACCTTCCAGGCGGCTGACCCGACACTGCGCTGCCGCCTCCAGGCCAAGGAAGGGGCTCGACTCGCCAAGGGGCAGACGATTCTGACCGTCGAGGGCAAGGCCCGATCGATCTTTGCGGCCGAGCGCACCGCGCTCAATGTCCTTGGGCATCTGTCCGGCATCGCCACGCTCACGCGCGCCTTTGTCGACCGCGTGAACGGCACCCAAGCCAAGATCCTCGACACCCGCAAGACGCTGCCCGGCCTGCGAGCGCTGGAGAAGCATGCCGTGCGCGCGGGGGGAGGGCAGAGTCATCGCGCGTCGTTAGCAGACGCACTGCTCATCAAAACGAATCATCTCAGAACGGCGACACACGACACACGACACAAGACACATGACCTTCAGTCGCTTGTCCAAAACGTCAAAAAACGTTACCCACATCAGCCCATTGAAATTGAAGTCGTGGATTTGAGGGAATTTGATTCGGCGTTCGCAACGCGTCCCGATATCATCCTCCTTGATAATTGGTCAAACAGCCATATTCGCCTTGCGGTTCTTCGACGAAATACGTCGTGTGTCATGGGTCATGGGTCATGGGTCGCACTTGAAGTGTCGGGCGGTGTGACGCTGCAGAATGTCCGCGCCATCGCCGCAACCGGTGTGGATCGCATCTCCATCGGCCGCCTCACCCACTCCGCACCATCACTTGACCTCTCATTGCAAGTCGTTTATTGTGGGATTACACCGATTATGAAAAGATGATGACACAGATTATACGATGTTAAACCGTCTTACGGTCCGTGACTTACCGCTCTCGGAGCGGCCAAGAGAGCGGCTGACCCGTTTGGGGGCGGAAGCCCTCTCCGATCAGGAATTGCTGGCGTGCGTCTTAGGCCGCGGGGTCGCCGGCGAATCCGTCCTCGT
The DNA here is from genome assembly GCA_016209275.1 of Candidatus Omnitrophota bacterium. Lineage (NCBI taxonomy): Bacteria > Pseudomonadati > Candidatus Omnitrophota > Candidatus Omnitrophota bacterium. The sequence continues at coordinate 55,156 of JACQWM010000043.1, read as the reverse complement.
GGCCGCCCAGCGGCTGCTGGCAACGTTTGGACACTTGCCAGGGGTCGCCGAGGCTTCAGTCGAACAACTCTCTGGCGTGTATGGCATTGGTCCAGCGAAAGCCGTGCAGCTCAAAGCCGCGGCAGAGTTGGCCCGCCGAATGGCCTTGGCTGGGTCCCATGATCAGCCGGCCATTGACAGCGCCGAGGCGGCGGCAGCTATCGTGCGCCCGCATCTCCTCGAGAAGAAAAAAGAGCATTTCGTCGCCCTCCTGCTCGATAGCCGGCATCGGCTGATTCGCCTCGCCCCCATCGCGATCGGCAGCCTCTCCGCAACGCTTGTGCATCCTCGCGAATTGTTCAAAGAAGCGATCGCGGCCTCGGCGGCCGCCGTCATCGTCGCCCATAATCATCCGTCCGGCGATCCGGAGCCCTCGGCCCATGATCTGGAACTGACCACGCGGCTCATGGAAGCCGGGGTACTCCTCGGCATTGAAGTGTTAGATCATGTGATTGTCGCCACCGGGGGAACGAGCAGCCTCCGAGCGCGCATCACACCCACGACACGAAGGAGGACATAAGCTGATGAGAACGCCTGGCGGCTATGGTACGCTGGCGATGGTCTTGGCGGCCGGCCTCTCTGTGGCAGCCCTGGCCTGGGCCGAGAGCGGCCAGCGCACACTGGCCGATACGGATTATGTCGATCGCAGTCTTGGCAAATACGGGTTGCACCCAGCGTTTGAAAAATTCGGCCGCGGCGTGTCGAATCTCCTCGGCGGCTGGCTGGAAATTCCCCTCAACATCCAGAGCCGCTATTCCAACAAGGATACCGCCGGGAGCCTTGCGACGGGCCTGCTCTATGGAACCGTCTATGGCGTGGTGCGCACCGGAGTCGGGGCCTATGAAACCGTGACGTTTCTCCTGCCGTATCCGGAAGATTTTGCGCCGATCCTGCCCCCCATCGGCTACTTCAATACCGAAGGCAAGCGCAAACCTCTCCTCTGGGAGTAATGAAGCACGTGTTGATTATTGGGCGGCCGGGCATTGGCAAAACGACGCTGATCCGGCGCCTCACGCAAACCCTGCGCCGTTTCCCGATCGACGGATTCCTCACGGAAGAGTCTCGGGAAGATACGCAGCGGGTTGGATTTTGGCTCAGCGCCCTCGACGGACGCCAGGTGCTGCTGGCCCACCGGCAATTGGCCAGCCCGGTGCACGTGGGGCCCTACAAAGTTAATCTGGCTGTGCTCGAGCAGGTCGCCGTCCCGGTGATCCACCGCGCGATGCAGCAGACGACGATTCTCTTTCTCGATGAGCTGGGGAAAATGGAGCTGTCCTCGCCGGTTTTTGAGCGGGCCGTCCAGGAGGCGTTCGACCGGGGCCCCTCCATCGTCGCCACCGCCGGAGTGGGGCATGTGCCGTTCGTGGACGCGCTCAAACGCCGCAAGGATGTCGAGCTCATTCCCCTCTCCGCCAGCAATCGTGCCGCGGTCGAAGAGGAGCTCGCGGCGCGCCTGACCGCGCTGTGCGCGGAAGATGACGAGATCCGCGCGATCCAACGGCACGCGGATCTGATCTGCGGCATGATCGTTTCAGGCGAGGCCTCGCCAATCGACATCGAGATCCAGCAGGCGAAACTGCGCGAGATGATCGCGCGGCTCTTGCCGGAGAAAGACGCTCTCTACCATTTGATCTATGAAACCCGCTTCCGCCGCCTCTGGCAGCAGTTCCGCCATCATTGATATCTGATATCGCCTGGAAAACATGGGAACGAAGTTAGGAATTGTTGGTCTGCCCAACGCGGGCAAGTCCACCCTGTTCAACGCGCTGACGGCAGCGCACGCGGCCGTCGCCCCGTATCCCTTCACCACCACCGACCCCAACATCGGGGTCGCGCACGTTGACGACGCGCGCCTGACGACGCTCGCCGCAACGCTCTCTCCAGGAAAGGTCATTCCCACGAGCATCGAATTCGTCGACATCGCCGGACTGGTCAAGGGGGCGCATCAGGGCGAAGGACTGGGCAACCAATTCCTCAGTAACATTTTTGGCGTTGACGCGATTCTGCATGTGGTGCGCTGCTTCGAGGATGAGAACGTCGCCCATCCCATGGGGACCGTCGATCCGCTGCGAGACATCGAGATCATCAACACGGAGCTCATGCTCAAAGACTTGGACATGCTCAAGCGCCGGAAAGAGAAAGAGCACAAGCTGGCGAAGGGCGGCGATAAAAAGGCGATGCACCTGCTGCAGCAACTGGAACGCTGGGACGCCGCACTCTCCGCGGGGACTCCCATCCGGCAGATGGAGCTTGTCCCCGAGCATCATCCCAAGGCCTTCGGCATCGACTTGCTCACCGCGAAACCAGTCTTGTACGCGGCGAATGTCGGTGAGGCGGCGTTAGCTGACGGCGCACAGCCGCTTGAACCGCTGCGAGCCCTCGTCATACGAGAGCAAGCTGAACTCGTGATCTTCTGCGCCAAATTGGAAGCCGAGCTGACCGAACTTGAGGCCGCCGATCGCCAAGAGATGATGCGCGAATTAGGCCTCAAGGACTCCGCCCTGCCGCAAGTGATCGCGCGAGGCTACGCCCTGCTGCGCCTGATCACCTTTTTCACGACGGCCTCGAGCATCTTGCAGGCCTGGACGGTGCGGCGGGGTACCAAAGCCCCGCAGGCGGCCGGCGTGATCCACACGGACTTTGAGCAAAAGTTCATCCGCGCTGAGGTCGTCTCGACTGAGACGCTGCTCAAGTGCGGCAGCGAATCCGCCGCCCGGACGCAAGGCCTCCTTCGTGTTGAAGGCAAAGACTACGTCGTCCACGATGGCGACGTCATCCACTTCAAAATTGGCCCATGACTAGAGACACGTGGATTCTGACGCAACGCGATATTGAACGTCTCATCGATATCACGACAACGATCCGGGTCGTGCGCGAGGCGTTTAAGGCGAGTGCGCGAGGGCAAACGGTGATGCCGCCCAAGCTGTATCTGCCGCTGACGGGAGGCAATGACTTCCGCGCCATGCCGGCGTTCATCCAGCGGCCGGCCGCCTGCGGGGTCAAATGGGTCAACGTCCATCCGAACAATCCCAAAAAAGGCTTACCCTCGGTCATGGCCGTTATCGTCATCAATGATCCAACGACCGGTGTGCCGCTGGCCATCATGGATGGGCTCTTCATCACGAAACTGCGCACCGCGGCTGCGGCTGCGGTCGCCGCGCAAGCGCTGGCTCGGCCCAAGAGCCGGATCATCGGCCTGATCGGCTGCGGAGCCCAGGCTGATGCGCAACTGCTCGCCCATGCCGCTCTGTTTCCGCTGACGCACATCAAGGTGTGGGGCTATGCGCGCGGGGAAGCGCAGCGGTTTATCCGTCGAACACGACACCTTTTGCCCAAACGAATTCGCTGGGAAAGCTGCCCAACCATCGAGTCGTGCTCGCGCAACGTCGATATCCTGATGACGCTCACGCCATCGCGCAAACCGTTGGTGAAGCGCGAGTGGCTCTCGCCAGGCACGCATATTGGGGCGATTGGCGCCGACGCCCCAGGCAAGCAAGAGCTAGATCCTCGTATCTTGCGAGATGCACTCGTGGTCGTCGATGACCGCATCCAAGCTGTCCATGCCGGCGAAATCAATGTTCCCGTTGCAAAAAAGCAGTTCTCACTGAAGCGCATCCACGCCACCCTTGGAGATATCCTCATCGGCCGTGCACGCGGCCGCCGAAGCCCTCGCGATCTCACCGTCTTCGACTCCACCGGCCTGGCAATCCTCGATGTCGCCGTCGGCCACGAAATCGTCCGCCGTGCCCGCCACCACCATCTCGGCCGCCGTCTTGCGTTATTCTCATAACTCCTCTCTCGTCCCCCCCAGCAGCCCAGCGAGCGGGGTGTTTGACACTCTCGTGGGTATTCGTTAAGATAAGAGTTTCCACATGATCCGACGACAAACACTCCCTGATCGCAGCGGCCACTTCGGTCCATTTGGCGGCAAGTTTGTGCCGGAAACCGTCATGGCCGCCTTGACCGAGCTTGAGCGCGAGTACGCGGCCGCCCGCCGCGACCCCACCTTCCGGCGAGCGCTGCGCTCCCTTTTGCGCGATTATGCCGGGCGCCCCACACCGTTGTATTTCGCCAAGCGCCTCAGCCATCGGCTGGGGGTCAACATCTACCTCAAACGCGAAGACCTGCTGCACACCGGCGCGCACAAGATCAACAATACGCTCGGACAGGGACTCCTGGCCGTTCGGATGGGCAAGCAGCGCCTGATTGCTGAAACCGGAGCCGGGCAGCATGGCGTGGCCACAGCGACGGTCGCGGCCCTCTTTGGCTTAACCTGTGAAGTCTTCATGGGCGAAGAGGATATGCAGCGGCAGGCCTTGAACGTCGTGCGCATGCGGCTGCTTGGAGCCACCGTCACCCCAGTCACCGGTGGGACGAAAACGCTCAAAGATGCCACCAGTGAAGCGATCCGCAATTGGGTGACGACGGTGCGCACCTCGCATTATTGCATCGGCTCAGTCGTCGGCCCGCATCCGTACCCGATGCTGGTGCGCGATTTTCAATCGGTCATTGGCCAGGAAGCCCGACGACAAATCCTTCAGAAGACCGGACGGTTGCCGGATCTGCTCCTGGCCTGTGTGGGCGGCGGCTCAAACGCCATCGGCCTGTTTCATCCATTCCGGCATGATCGGCGCGTGGAGATGATTGGTGTTGAAGCCGGCGGCAGCTCGCTGACCCCAGGCCACCATGCCGCCACGTTGATGAAAGGACGCCCCGGTGTGCTGCATGGCGCCAACAGCCTGCTCTTGCAAGATCGTTTCGGCCAAGTGCTGCCGACCGAATCCATTTCCGCCGGCCTTGATTATCCAGGCGTCGGCCCTGAGCATGCGTACTATCAACTTGTGAAGCGAGCTCGGTATGTCGCGGTCAGCGACCGGCGCGCACTGCAGGGCGCGCAGTTGCTGGCGCGCACCGAAGGCATTCTGCCAGCGCTCGAGCCGGCCCATGCCATCGGCTATCTTGCCCAGGCAGCATGGCGCCTGAGGCGAGGCGCTCCGATCATTGTCGGACTCTCGGGCCGCGGCGATAAGGACGTCCAAACGCTCGCCCGCCATCTTCATGCAGCAGATCCGCGCCACGTTTGATCGGCTCCGGCATCAGCGCCGCAAGGCGCTCATCCCCTTCGTGATGGGAGGGGATCCGAGCCTCGCCTCTACACCGTCGATGCTGCTGGCACTCCAAGACGCCGGCGCTGATCTCATCGAAGTAGGCATCCCGTTTTCTGATCCGCTGGCCGACGGCCCCATCATCCAAGCAGCCTCCGCAAGAGCGCTGGCCGCCGGGGCGACCCCGGCCCGCGTGCTGGCTGCGGTCGCCGCGGCGCGCCCCCGGCTCACCGTGCCCGTGGTGGCGTTGTCGTACTGGAATCCCGTTGCGCAATTCGAGGGGCAGCCCGGCCTTGAGGCCTTGCGCGCGTTTGTGCGTGGAGCCCGCCGCAGCGGCCTTTCCGGCGTCATCGTCCCGGATCTGCCGGTGGAGGAAAGCTTCGCCTTTCGCCGGATCGCCGGCCGCGAGCAGGTCGCGATGATCCTGCTCGCCGCGCCGACGAGCCCGGCGGCGCGCCTGCGGATGATTGCGCGCGCCTCCTCAGGGTTCGTGTATTACGTGTCCGTGACCGGCACGACCGGCATCCGAAGAGCGCTCCCGCCGCATCTGGTCGACGGGGTGCGGCAACTGAAGCTGCTGACGACACAACCGGTCTGTGTGGGCTTCGGCATTTCAACACCGGCGCAGGCCGCGATGATCGCCCGCGTCGCCGATGGCGTCATCGTCGGCAGCGCGGTCATCCGCGCCATGGCGCAGGGAACCACGACGTCCCGCAAGATCAGCAACGCCGCACAGTGCGTCGCGCGGCTGCGGAAGGCCCTCTGATGCCCAGGCAGATGCCCGGGGGGATTTCCGTCACATTTGTGATTATGGCCGGCGGGCGCGGCGAGCGCCTCTGGCCGCTGGTCCGCGCGGCGCGCCCGAAGGTCTGCCTGTGTCCTGAGGGAAAGTGCTCGCTGCTGCAAGCCACGATCGATCGCCTGCGGCCCGCCTGGCCGAAAGCGCAGTGGCTGATAATCACCACCCCGGAGCAGGCGGCGGCCGTTCGCGCGGATGTGCCTCAGGCCCTGCGACGCCGCGTCCTCGTTGAGCCGGCGATCAAGAACACGGCCGCCTGCATGATGCTGGCCGCGGTGGCGGTGGCGCGGCGCGATCCCAACGGCATCATGGTCGCGGTACCCGCGGACCAATGGGTGGACCGCGATGTCGCGTTCAAAACCGCGGTGCGGGCCGCGATCCGCGCGGCCATCAGCCAAGACACGATCGCCCTGGTCGGCATTCCGGCCACCCAACCGCACACCGGCTTTGGCTATCTCTGCGCGGGGACTCCCGTGGAAGGGTTTCATCATCCGGCCGTGTTTCACATCGACCGATTCATTGAAAAACCCACACGCGCGCGTGCGCGTCGCCTGATCGCAAAACCTCGGACCTACTGGAATAGCGGGATCTTCGTGGGCAGCGCGGAAAACTTCCTCACGCAGATGACCGAATGGCTGCCGGAGCATGCGCGGCAGCTCGTACCGGTGGCGGCCCGCGTGCGCCGATGGAATGATGCAACACTCCGTCGCGCCTACCGGAAGCTGATCCCGATTTCCTTTGATTATGGCGTGATGGATCATCTCCAGGGCGGCGTGGTCGTCGAGGGCCATTTCTCCTGGGCGGATGTGGGCAGCTGGGATACGTGGATGAAGCTCGGGTATGGCTCGTCGCACCACGTCTCCGTCGACAGCAACAACATCACGGTGATCAGCCAGCAGGACGACCACCTCGTGGCCACGCTGGGCGTGCATGACTTGGTCATCGTCCGCACGCCGACGGCCACGCTCATTTGCCACCCGACGCGCGCCCAAGCGGTGCGCGAAGTCGTCAAGAAAATCTCCGCCGATCCGCGCCTGGCCTCATACCGATAATGCGGATGCTGGGGCTTGATGTGGGCGACCGTCGGATCGGCGTGGCCATGAGCGACGCGCTTGGGCTGACCGCCCAACCTGTCACCGTGATTGAGCGTCGCACCCTCGCCAAGGATGCGGCGGCGATTCTCGCCTTGGTGGATTCGCATCACGTTGAAGGCATCGTCGTCGGCTTGCCGCTGACCCTGCGAGGCGCTGAGGGACCGCAAGCCAAAAAAGTCACCGTCTTTGTCGAGGCCTTGCGCCGGCGCGTCACCATCCCGATTCAGACAGCCGATGAGCGCCTGACGACGGTGCAGGGGGAACGCACCCTGATCGCCATGGATGTGCCGCGCCAGAAGCGCAAAGAGGTCATTGACCGGGTCGCTGCCCAGTTGATCTTGCAGCATTATCTGGATACCCAACGCGATGAGCAGGCGTAACATGAAGTCACCCTATCAGTTCGCCACATTGAAGAATGGCCTGGGCCTCGTGCAGCGGCCCATGCCGAATGCGCTCTCAACGGCCGTCGGCATCTGGGTCAGGGCCGGCGGCCGCTACGAATCGAAACGGCATGCGGGCATCTCGCATTTTCTCGAACACCTGCTCTTTAAAGGAACGCGCCGCCGCTCGTGCGAAGCCCTGAAGCAGGCCATCGAAGGTGTGGGCGGCAGCCTGAATGGATTTACCGCCGAAGAATTTACGTGCTATATGGCGAAGGTGCCGGCCCGCTTCACGCGGCGGGCGGTTGATGTGCTCACCGACATGATCCGCCACCCCACCCTCAGGCCGAACGATGTGGAGAAGGAGCGCGAGGTCATCGTGGAAGAAATCCGCATGTACGAGGATGCGCCGGGCCAATACGTGCATGACTTGCTCAGCGCCTTGTTGTGGCCGAACCATCCCCTCGGCACGCTGCTCTCCGGCACCATGGACTCCGTTCGGCGCATCCGGCGATCGGATGTCGTCCGCTATTGGCGAGGAATGTATCAGCCGCGAAATATCGTCGTCTCGTGCGTGGGGGCGGCGGAGCCCAGCGTCATTGCCCGACACGTGGGACAAACCCTGGGCGCCATGACCCCGCGGCCATCGGCCAGATTTCGTCGGGCCCCGCGGGTCCGCTTCGGCCCCCAGGTTCGCCTCTGGAAGAAAGACACGGAGCAAACGCACCTGTGCTTGGGCACGTATGCGGTGCCGCGCACGCATCCGGATCGGTTTGCGATGGAGCTGCTGCATGTGGTGCTCGGGGCGAACATGTCCTCGCGCCTTTTTCGGGAAGTGCGGGAAAAGCGCGGACTCGTGTACGAAATCGGCAGCCAGATCAAACGTTTTGAGGACACCGGGGCCTTCATCATTTATGCCGGGTGCGATACCAAGAAGCTCCATGCGACGATGCAAACGATCATGACTGAACTGTCGCGCATCCGTCGGACCCCCATCGGACCCACCGAGCTGCGCCGGGCCAAAGACTACTACGCCGGACAGCTGCTGATGGGACTGGAAGATACGATGGATCACATGCTGTGGATGGGCGAGCAAGCGGCCATGGTCGGCCGCGTCGCTCAGCCAGAAAAACTGCTCGCGCATCTTGAGCAGGTGACCGCCCGCGACATCCAACGCGTGGCCCGCCACCTGTTCACGACGCCGAAAATCCATTTAGTGGTTGGCGGCCCCATCGCTGAGACGGAAACGCCGCAACTGGCGAACCTCTGCCGAATCGGGTGACCCATGGTTGACCGTCGGATTCTGGTCGCACCGAGTCTGCTGGCGTGTGATTTTGGCCGGCTGGCCGAAGAAGTGAAAAAGGTCGAAGAAGCCGGCGCGGACTGGCTGCACATCGACGTGATGGATGGGCACTTTGTGCCTAACCTCACTATGGGCCCGGTCATCGTCGAGGCCATCCGACGCGTCAGTCATCTGCCGCTGGATGTGCACCTGATGATCGATCACCCCGAAGCGTACATTACACCGTTCGTGGATGCTGGCGCGCATTACCTCACCGTGCACGTCGAGGCTGAGGGGCTGCGCAATGAAGCGCTCCTGCGCAAGACGCTGGGCGAGATCCGGACATCCGGCGCCCGGGTGGGGCTCTCCTTGCGGCCGCGCACCATCGCCGATGCCATGAAACCGTTTCTTGAAGAGCTGGACTTGCTGCTGGTGATGACGGTCGAGCCGGGGTTCGGCGGCCAGTCCTTTCTTCCGGAGGTCGTCCCCAAGGTGCAGCAGCTGCGCACGTGGTTTTCCGGAAACCTTTCCGTCGACGGCGGGATCAATGCCGACACCGGCCGCCAATGCCGCCAAGCCGGAGCGAATATTTTCGTCGTCGGCACCTATGTGTTCCGCTCAACATCCTATAAAGACGCCATTCAATCGCTGCGAGGACCCGCATGACGACGACCATTAAATTTGGCACGGAAGGTTGGCGCGCCGTGATGGCGGAGGAGTTCACCGCTCAGAATGTCCGCATCGTGGCACAAGCCATTGCGGAGTACGTCGTGAAACGCCATGCCGAACCCGTCACGGTGGCGGTCGGACACGACACTCGATTTCTGTCGGACTATTTCGCCACGACCGCCTGCGAGGTGCTCGCCGGCAATGGCATTCGCAGCATCGTCAGCACCGGGGCCGTGCCCACCTGCGCGGTCAGCCGCTACGTGGTCGCGAATCGCCTGCCGCTGGGCATCGTCATTACGGCTAGCCATAATCCTGGCCGCTATAACGGGATGAAGGTCAAAGAATCGTATGGGGGATCCGCGACGAACGAAACGGTCGCAGCCATTGAACAGCACCTCGGGCTCTCTGAGCCCAAACGCCTCGTGCTGGAGACCGCCCTGAAGAACAAGCTCGTTCGGCGAGCCGACATGATGCCGCTGTTTCTCCGGGGGATCGCCTCCTTCATCGATGTGGCCGCGATTCGCCGATCCAAGCTGCGGGTCATCGTCGACTCGATGCACGGGACGGGCGGGCGCATCATCGAGCGGCTGCTCTCCGGCGGCCGCTGCCGCGTCGAAACACTGCATCCCGCGCCTGACGCTTGGTTTGGAGGCCATGCGCCGGAACCGATTGCCTCCAACCTGGATGAACTGATGGGAACGGTCAAACGAACCCGGGCGGACCTGGGAATCGCCAACGACGGCGACGCTGATCGCCTGGGCATCATTGGGCCCGGCGGCGCCTGGCTGAACCCCGGGCAAATGATGTGCGTGATGCTTCAATATCTGATCCAGGAGCGCCGCGTCAAGGGCGCCATCGTCAAGACGGTGTCCAATACGATGATGATCAATCGCATGGCGGAGGCCCTCGGTGTTGCACTCTACGAAACGCCGGTCGGCTTTAAACATATTGCCAAACTCATGCTGAGCGAGGATGTGGCCATCGGCGGGGAGGAATCCGGAGGGATTGGTGTGAAGGGCTACTTGCCGGAGCGCGATGGAATTGTCAACGGCCTGCTCGTGCTGGAAGCGATGGCCGTCCAGAAAAAATCGCTCACCGCGATCTTACGGGAGCTGCAGCGGCAATTTGGCGAGTGGCATTACGGCCGGCGCGATTTGCATTTGACAATGCCGCAAGTGGACGCGCTGTTTGCCCGGCTGAAGCACTCGCCACCAGAGACGATTGCCGGTGTCCCGGTGGCGAGTGTCAATACCATGGACGGAGTCAAACTCATCGGCCGGGATGAGAGTTGGATGCTCTTCCGCCGCTCCGGCACCGAACCCATCGTCCGCATCTACGCCGAGACGCCGAAGAAATTCCAGCTACCTCGACTGCTTACACTGGGTGTTCGAGTAGCCGCTGATTCGAAACCATAATTGATATTCAGCTGTGTGCTCACATTCGATGACGGACCTCTCACGCATTCGAAACTTCTGCATCGTGGCGCATATCGACCACGGCAAATCAACACTGGCCGATCGGCTGCTGCAGATGACCGGCGCGGTCGATCAGCGCAAGTTCCGCGAGCAGCTCCTGGATGACATGGACCTGGAGCGCGAGCGGGGCATTACCATTAAAGCCTCCGCGGTGCGGTTACACTACCACGCCAAGGACGGCCAGGAGTACGTCTTGAATCTGATCGATACCCCGGGGCATGTCGACTTTTCGTTTGAGGTCACCAAGAGCCTGCAAGCCTGCGAGGGCACCATTCTCGTCGTCGATGCCGGGCAGGGTGTCGAGGCGCAGACCGTCGCCAACTACCAACTGGCACACGAGCGCGGGTTGGCGGTGATTCCGGTCATCAATAAGATCGACCTGCCCAATGCGCAGCCGCAGCGGACCATCACCGAAATCCATCATTTGATGGGGCGCGATGACATCGCGGTCACGCCGATTAGCGCGAAGGAAGGCCGCGGGGTGCCGGAACTGCTGGAGCGCGTCGTCAAAGAAATTCCGCCGCCGAGCGGCGCCCCCACCGAGCCGCTCTCCGCGCTGATTTTTGATTCAACATACGACGCCTATAAAGGCGTCATCGTGTTCATCCGGCTGATCAACGGCAGCATCCGCAAAGGCGTGCCGATTATTCTGATGAGCGCGAAGAAACGGTTTGAGGTGCAGGAGACCGGCACCTTCGCCCCCAAGCCAGAGCAGACCGGGGAGCTCCATGCCGGAGAGGTGGGGTATTTCACCGCGAACATCCGCCATCCGCATGATGTCATCGCCGGAGATACCGTGACAGAATCCGCCCGACCGACCACGACACCGCTGCCGGGATTCCAGCATCTCAAACCCATGGTCTTCGCCGGCATCTATCCGGCCAATGCGCAAGATTTGACGACCTTGCGCGCCGCGATGGAAAAATTCGCGCTGACCGATGCGGCGTTTCAATTTGAGCCGGAGCAGTCCGACGCCTTGGGGCAGGGATTCCGGTGCGGATTCTTGGGCTTGCTGCACATGGAAATCGTGCAAGAACGGCTAGAGCGGGAATATGGGGTGGGGCTTGTCCTCACCACACCCAGCGTCGTGTTTCGCGTCACCACCCATGGCGGCACATCCATCGAAGTCCACCGCCCGAATGATTTTCCTTCGCCCTCAACCATCACGTCGATGAGCGAGCCGTTCGTCAAAGCCGTCATCCTGTGTCCGGCGGAATCCGTCGGGGCCATGATGGATTTGGCCATCCAGAAACGCGGCATCTACACATCCACCGAATATCTGAGCGAGACCCGCGTGAAGCTGGTGTTTGCAATGCCGCTGGCGGAAATTTTGATCGACTTCTACGACAAGCTGAAGTCGCTCACGCGCGGCTATGGCTCCTTCGACTACGAGGTGATCGGCTATCGTGAGGCGAAGCTCGTCAGGCTCGATATCCTGCTCAATGGACGCATCTGCGAACCGCTCTCCTCCATCGTGCCCAAGGATCAAGCGTATGAGAAGGGCAAGGGGCTCGCCGAGAAACTGAAAGACCTGATTCCGCGCCAGCTCTTCGAAGTGGCCATCCAGGCCGCGGTCGGTAGCCACATCATCGCCAGAGAAAGTGTGCGCCCCTTGGCGAAAAACGTCACGGCGAAGTGTTACGGCGGCGACATCAGCCGCAAGCGCAAGCTGTGGGACCGCCAGTCGGAAGGGAAAAAACGCATGAAGCAATTCGGCAACGTCGAAATCCCCCAAGAAGCCTTCCTCGCCGTGCTAAAAATCTAATGGAGGACGCAGATGTCCGCTGATTTCTTCGCAGATGTCCGCAGATTTATCCGCGGCAATCCGCGCAGCAACCCGCGGGAATCTGCGTCCAGCCCTTCGAAGTCTGCACTTCGGGAAAATATCGAGTCGTTGCTGTGGGCGGTGGCCCTCGCCCTCATCATCCGCACGTTCATTATGGCGCCGTTTAAAATCCCGTCCGGCTCGATGCGCCTGACGCTGATTGAGGGTGACCGCATCCTAGTGAACAAATTCATCTATCGGTTTCAGCCGCCGCAGCACGGCGACATCATCGTCTTCCGCTTTCCGGAGGAGCGAAAACGGTCCTTCATCAAGCGCCTGGTCGCGACGGGCGGGGAGACGGTGGAAATCCGCGACGGCAAAGTGCTGGTCAACGGCCAGCCGCTGGATGGCGCCGGCATCTTCCACAAGAACTACTACTATAATCGCGGCCCCTACGGGGCGGAGCATGCCCTCATCACCGTCCCGCAGGATTGCTACTTTGTGCTGGGCGATAACTCCTCCGCCTCGCTCGATAGCCGGTTCTGGGGTTTCGTCCCTCGCAAGCTCGTGATCGGCAGAGCGATGTGCATCTTCTGGCCGCTCCCCCGCTGGCGGATCTTGCACTAGAAGGCGCTTCGTGCTACAGTAATGCCATACAGGAGGCAGATGATGAATCGGATCGGAATGCTTGGCATTGCCGCTGTGGCGGTCGTCTTGGCAGGCTGTGAAACGATGGGCACGGCGGCCCAGTCAAAGACCACGCAAGGCGCGCTGCTGGGGTCAGCACTCGGCGCTGGAACAGGGGCGATTATCGGCAACCAGAGTGACCGTCCCGGCGCTGGGGCGGCGATAGGTGCTGGGTTGGGCGCATTGGCCGGCGGCTTGGTTGGCCATGGGATGGAAGAAAGCCAAGCGAAGCAGCAAGCGGTCTCAACACCTCCCGCCACGGGACGCGTGAAGTTCTGCCCGGTGGGCGGTGAAACCTATGCTGAAGACGTCAAGTATTGCCCGAACCACGGCGTTGAGCTTCGCTACAAGGAGTAAGGACGTCTCCGTATTCCGAGCGATCTCAGATATCGCACGCGATATCTGAGATCAATCGTTTCCGATGAGCTTGGCCAATAAGATATCGATTTTTCGAGTCTTGTTGGTGCCAGCGCTGATCGCGTGTTTTGTCTACTATCATCCCACCCGCGAGTGGCTCCGCTATCTGGCCCTCGGCATTTTCCTTGTGGGGATGGCCTCCGATGCCGCCGATGGATTCTTGGCCAGACGCCAGAATCAGCAGACGGAATTGGGCACGTTGCTCGATCCCATCGCGGATAAAACCCTCATCTTGGCGGCGCTGATTTCCTGTTCCGTCGTCCGCGAGCTGCCGGCAGCGCTGCGCATCCCCGCCTGGTTTAATCTGGTCGTGATCAGCCGTGACGCCTTGGTCACCGTCGGCTCCGTGGTGCTCTTCGCCTTCAAAGGCAAGTGGCATGTCCGTCCGAGCCGGCTCGGCAAATGGGCGACCTTCCTGCAAATGCTGGTCATTCCCGTCGTCCTGCTCGGACTGCCGGTGAAGCTGCCCGTCATCATCATTGCGGCGTGCTTCACGATGCTCTCAGCCATCACGTACGTGCGGGTGGGCATTCGCGCCCTGAGTTAGCCCTCAGCGTTCAACGATCAGCAATCAGCGGCACACCATACACATCATGACCACAAGCTACCCTCATCCTTGGATCGCGTTGGTGGGCCGACCGAATGTGGGAAAGTCCACGCTCTTCAACCGTCTGCTCGGCCGCCGTAAAGCCGTCGTCTCCTCAACGCGGGGCACGACGCGCGACCGCCTCTTCGGCACGCTGATGTGGCAGGGAAGAGCGCTCACGCTGATTGACGCCGGCGGCATGGAGCCTCAACCCTCCCATGATCTGAGCCGCGCCGTGCAGCGCCATGTGCAGCAGGCCCTGCGAGAGGCCGATGGTATCGTGCTGCTCTGTGATGCCCAGCAAGGGCTCATCCCTGCGGACTTGATGATTCTTGAGCGCCTCCGCCCGCTGAATAAGCCGATCGCGCTGGCCGTGAATAAACTCGATGACCGGGCGATCGTGCCCCCGGAATTTTTTTCCCTGGGGTTGCCGGATCCGCTGCCGCTTTCCGCCTTGCACGGTCGGGGTGCGGGAGAATTGCTGGACCGCATCGTGCATGACCAGAAGGGGTCTGCGATGAACGGGCAGGCCGCGGACCCTACGATCTCGGTCGCTATCGTCGGGCGGCAAAACGTCGGCAAGTCTTCGCTGCTCAATGCGCTGCTGCGCGAAGAGCGCGCCATCGTCAGTCCCACCCCCGGCACGACGCGCGATGCGATTGATACCGAACTGATCCTCGATGGCGCGGCCATCCGCCTGATTGATACGGCAGGGCTGCGGCACCGTCGGAAAGTCAGCGATCCGGTCGATCACTACGCCATGTCGCGCACCACGGAGGCCCTGGCCCATTGCACCGTCGCCCTGGTCGTGCTCGACGCGACGCTGGGGATCGCGCGCGATGACCAGCGCATGCTGCATCACGTCGCCGACGCCGGATGCGGATGCGTCATCGCGATCAACAAATGGGATCTGCTCAAGGCGCGGGAGCGCAGCGAGCGCGACCTGGCCTCGCGCGTGCATCATCAGGCCTCGGCCGTTCCGTATGCGCCGGTCATTGCCACATCGGCCACCACCGGATTCCATGTGGTGGATAGCCTGCGGCTGGCCCTGCGCGTGGCCAAGGCCTGCCAGCGCGGCGCGGATCAGACGCAAGCCATCGCGTGGCTCACGAAGGCCTGGCAATCGCACCCGCCACCCCGATGGCGAGGCCGCGTGATCCGACTGCACCATGCGGAATGGCTCCCGGGCCGCCCGAATCAGCTGCGCCTCCATTTGCGCCCCACCGGGTGGCTCCCTCGCCCCTATCAACAGTACCTATTGAAACACCTCTACGACCGTCCCCAGGTGGCCGGCGTGCCGATTCGGCTTGTGCTGCGGGGGCCGAGCCAGGAGCGACGATGACGTGGTCGTGGTGGCTCGCCCTCGCTGCGTCGTACCTGGTCGGATCGTTTCCCACCGGGTATGTGCTAGTCAAATGGCTCACGCATCAAGACGTGCGTGCGATCGGCAGCGGCAACGTGGGTGCCACGAATGTCACGCGCGCCGCAGGCCCAGGGCTGGGAGCGATCGTGCTGCTCATCGACATCGCGAAAGGCGCCCTGGCCGCAAGCCTCCTCGCCTCCGCCTTCATCCACCCGATCTCGCTGACGGCGCGCCTCAGCTGCGGGCTGGCGGCTGTTGTGGGCCATACGGCCTCGGTCTTCTTGGCCTTCCGCGGCGGCAAAGGGGTCGCCACCACCGTCGGCGTGCTGCTCGCCGCCATGCCCGGCATCGGTCTTGCGTCGTCGCTGGTGTGGCTCGCGGGATTTGCCGTAAGCCGCTATGTCTCCGTCGGCTCGCTGCTCGCCGCCATCAGCATTCCGGTGTGGCAGATGCTCGCGCATCAGGATCCCTCGGCGGTTGGACTTGGCATCGCACTGGCCCTGCTCATCAGCGTGCGGCACTATGCCAACATCACACGACTCGTGTCCCGCACCGAGCACCGCGTCAGCTGGTCACGGCGCCGGCGGTGATCACGCGTTGAATTTCAGTTGACGGCGCCCGCGGAGTTTTCTACAATACTAAGGTCAGTATGCCAGACGGACACGAGAATCAGCTCGAACTCTTTGACCTTGCAGCGCACGTCCCGCCGCCGCCCCATCGTGAAACGCTTGGAGGGCTCTTCCTTAACCTGCGCTATGACCACTTAGCGCTGGCGAGCATCGGCACCCTGTTGACCATTACGGTGGTCTTTGCGTGCGGCGTTGAACGCGGCAAGCATCTCGCGCGGGCTGAGCGCTTGTGGATGGACCAGCAGACGCGCACGGCCACAGGCCCAACGGCTGCACGAAGAGTTGAGGAGCCAGCCACACGAACAGCGGAGGGACCGCCTGTCGTTCTGCCGCAGCCGTCCAAGGCGATCGATGCGCCGGTCATCCGAACGCCGGCCACCGCGCCAAAAGCGCCGATGCCGAGCCTGAAGAAGGCGCCAACGCGCTCTCGGTACGCGGTCCAAGTGCGGACATATCAACAACCGCAGCTGGCCCGCATGGAGCTGGAGCGATTGAAAGCTAAAGGGGAATCGGCGTTTATCGTCATCCGTGAAGGACGGACCTCGGTGTATGTGGGCCCGTTTCCGTCCAAGGCGGATGCCAGCAAGAAATTAGCCATGCTGAAAACACGCTACGAAGATTGTTTCGTCAGGAGCCTATGACCCATGTCCCTCCATCCTTCCTTGCGCGTTTCCGGCGCGGGCGCGACCGTGCGGAACGTCCTGAAGCGGCATGAGCGGGTTCGCCATCTCATGACGCAGGGGCAATGGGCGGAAGGGCACTCCGCCCTCGGCCTGCCGAAAATTAAGCAGCTGAGGATGAAAGCCCGCAAAGCGGCCAAGGAAAAAACTGAAGAAGCCGCAGCTCCTGCAGCAGCACCAGCCGCGAACGCCGCGGCGGCAGCCAAACCTTCAGGCGCGAAACCATCAGCGTAAGCCCCACCCCAGCATCGGCCGTGTCGGTCGCACAGATGCAGCGCATCGACCGCGCCGCGATTGAGTCGATCGGCATTCCTCGCCTGCTCTTAATGGAACATGCCGGGATGGCCGTCGCCGCCGCCGCTCGGAGGATGGTGGCGTCCACGCACGAAATCTTGATCTGCTGCGGCGCGGGGTTCAACGGCGGAGACGGCTTGGCGGCGGCGCGGCATCTGCTGCAGTGGAGCTCTCCGCTGCGGATCGTGCTGACCGCCCCCATGGATCGGTTGCGCGAGGAGCCCGCCGTGTATGCTCGAATCCTGCGCCATCTTGGGACCCCGCTCCAGTCGGTGACGTCCCCGCAGCAGCTTCCGGAGATCGAACCCATGATCCAATCCTGCGATCTCATTATCGACGCCTTGCTGGGTATTGGAGCCCTCGGGGCGGTTCGCGAACCGACCGCCTCGCTCATCGACGCCCTCAATCGGTCGGGCAAACCCATTCTGGCGGTGGATGTCCCCTCCGGACTTGATGCCGATACCGGGGCGGTGCAGGGCAAGGCGGTGAAGGCCACGCAGACGGTCACGTTCGGGCGACCGAAACGCGGCCTGCTGCTGAATGAGGGGCCGGCGCACGCCGGCGCGCTCACCGTCGATTCCATCACGATCCCTGAGGCGCTCTTGCGCTCACCATGATGATGCTGCCTGTCCGTCTTGGCGAGCGATCGTACTCGATCCTGGTCACCGATTCGTACCGTCGATTGCCAGCCGCGCTCGCCCCGCTGTCGCCCTCGCGCGAGGGATGGGTGATTTCCCATCCGTCGGTCTTGCGGTGGCACGGCCGCCAGCTGCTGCAGCCGCTACGCGCGGCGGGCTGGAGGCTCTCCGTCATGACGATCCCTGAATCTGAATCGTCCAAGTCGATGGCGATGGCGCAGCGAATCATCAGCCGGCTCACCCGCTCCGCCGCCATGCGGCCTCCGATGCTCTTCGCCTTCGGCGGAGGCGTGCTCGGAGACCTGACGGGATTCGTGGCGGCGATCTACCGGCGAGGCGTGCCGTACATCCAGCTGCCGACAACGCTGCTGGCCCAGGTGGATTCCGCCATCGGCGGAAAAGTCGGCGTTGATGTGCCCCAGGGGAAAAATCTGGTGGGCGCGTTCTACCAGCCCCGCCTCGTCTATAACAACCTCAGCGTGCTGGCGAGCTTGCCGCTGCGGCAGCGCCGCTCGGGGCTGGGCGAAGTCATCAAATACGGCTTGATCGCCAACCGGCCGCTGTTTGAATTTCTGGAAGCGCACCTGCCGGACTGCTTGGCCCTTGAGCCCCGCGCCCTACGGGTGATGGTCGAGCGGTCGTGCCGCATCAAAGCACGCGTCGTCTCGCAGGATGAGCGGGAAACCGAGGGAATTCGCGTTGGCTTAAACTTCGGCCACACGATCGGCCATGCGCTGGAAGCCGCCACGGACTATCGGCGATGGACGCATGGAGAAGCGATCGCGATCGGCATGTGCGCTGCGGCGGATCTTGCTGTCCGGATGGGGTGTTGTCGCGCGAGCGATCAGGAGCGGCTGGCACGGCTGATCTGCGCCGCCGGGCTGCCGACGCACGCCACAAACGTCTCACTCGCCGCCGTCCGCCGCGCCTTGCGCCTCGATAAAAAGTTCATTCATGGACGACCGCGATGGGTGCTGCCCACACGAATTGGGCGGGTGATGGTCACGGAAGCCGTCCCGACAGGCCTCGTCAACCGCGTGCTGGCAACCTCCCTACAGTAAATCGCGGTCTTACCGGGGGACGCGCAGGATGGTTTCGCTGCCGTCGTTCTTCTGCAGCCGCACGGAATTCTGTGAAATCTCAATCACGACGTAATCCCCCAGCCGCTCCCCCACCGAAAGAATCAATCCATTAATCATCGCGTAGGATTCCCCCTGGCTGCCGGCAATTCCTGTGAGGGATAACCGCTCTGGGACCGTCGGTGGCGGCAGGAGACTGGCCTCGTCTTTCGGCGGTTCTTGGCTCGGCTCAGGCAACGGCGCAGCCGAGGGCATCGCAGGGGATGGTTCAACCACGGCGGGCATCGGTTGGGGAGCGGTGGGTGAGGCCGTGGGAAGGTTGCGGCTGAGCCATACGCCCCCGGCCACGAGCCCCAATGACGCCACCACCCCGATGATAACCGCGATGATCAGCATGAGTGGAGCCGGGCGCGACGTCGCAGGAGCTCGCTGACTGGCGGTCTTCCCGGTTGACCAGGAATGGACGTTCGTTGTTTTGCCGGATGGCGATGATGAAGCCGGTTTCGGCAGCAACGGTTCTTGAACTTTGCGCAGCGCTTCTTCAATCAGGCTCATCGCCCCTCCCTCTCATGAGACGAGCACTTGCCCGGAGAGCTCCTGATAACTCCGCTGGACCACGTCGGCATCCACGCGCTTCGTTTCCGCAAGATAGCAGGCGAGCAAGCAGCGGTCCCCGAGCTGATTAATGAGCCGCGGGGTGCCCTTGGAGCAGCGGTAGACTTCTTCAACCCCCTCCGGGGTCCACTCGAGGCTCCCGTCGGAGCCGGCGATCCGCAGCCGGTGCTCAAGGTAGGTCGCGACTTCATCCCGATCCAGCGGCGAGATATGGTAGCGCACCCCGATGCGCTGGCGGAGCTGTTCCAGCGCGGGTTGGGCCAAGAGCTCCCGCAGCTGCGGCTGGCCCACCAAAATGATTTGAATGAGTTTATGCTTATCCGTCTCAAGATTCGAGAGCATGCGGATTTCCTCGAGCATGCGCGCGCTGAGCGTTTGGGCCTCGTCAATCACCAGCACCACGTTGTTGCCCAGCGTCGTCTGCTCGATCAGGAATTGGTTGAGTTGATTAAAGAGATTCAGCCGGGAATTGTGCATAGGATTCAGGCCGAAGTCCTGCGCGACCGCCTGCAGCAGCTGGATCGACGAGAGCGTCGGCTGAAGGATCAAGGCGGTTTTGGTCATCGCATCGACATGCCGCAGCAGCGCCTTGCACAGGGTCGTCTTGCCAGTGCCGATATCGCCGGTGATTTCCACGAACCCTTTGCGCTCGCGGATCCCATAGATCATATGGGAGAGCGCTTCACGATGCTTTTTGGACAGATAGAGAAAGGCGGGGTCGGCGGTGATCGAGAATGGATTTTCTCGAAGGCCTAAAAACTCTAAGTACATGCGTTTGTGAAACGCGAATTGCCGCGTTTATCGTATTGTAGCGTACTCCACCAGGCGGCGCAAGCAGGAACTATGCGGTGTTGACACGACGCGGTGTTGCGCTTGACGCCAGCCCTCACGAGGGCTACACTAATATCCATCATGAGCAACGGCGAACGTCGAAAAACTGAGCGGGTGCGCACCTATCATCCTGTGCGCATCTACAAGCAACGCGAGCCGAAGGTCGTCGAAACGTTGACAAAAGATGTTTCCGCCGGCGGCGTGCGATGCGTCAGCCCGCAATTGTTCCCGATTTCCTCAGATCTGGGCGTTGAGATGACGCTCTTTAAGGGCGAAGAGTCCTTATCGGTGAAGGGCAAGGCGGTGTGGTTTCGCATGCTGCCCCATAGCGACCAGTTTGACCTTGGCATTTCTTTCCTTGAGCTCTCTCCCCAAGATAAGCGACGTTTGTCTGCCTATCTTGGGCGATTCACCGAACCCCGCGAAACATCCCAAGCCGTTTAAATTCTGTAACTTCCTATGAAAAAACAGGTTATAATTTTTAGTGTACCCTTGTCTAGATGCCAAAAATATGGTATGGTTCCAACTGAGGGGGTTGAGGCGTGTGGAGGACGCCTCCCTCTCCACTCTAGACAAACGTCTAGAAGAAGGGGGTGAATCGAGAATGAAACTAGAAAAATTGCTTGGACATGATGTCGTGACGGGAATGATCCTAGGAGGCCTCATCGGCCTGTACTTCCCGTTGGATGCGTATAAGTTTATTCTCGTTACCCTGGCTGTGGTCCTAGGCCACAAGCTAGTCTCGACCAAGTAACTCGGTCGCCAGGAGAGCGAGAGGGATCCAAACCCCGCCTCGCCCAGCAATGGGCGGGCGGGGTTCTTTCTCCTTGACCCTCGTCGAGCAAGACGGTACAATACAGTCTCTTGTGGAGCTCGAAGGCGAGGGTCGAATGTTTCCGTTTTTGAATCCGCGCAGCGCAGACATGATGCTGGGATTGGCCATCGGCTTAACCCTTGCGCTGGCGTATCATTGGGTCGCCTGGGTCATTCATTAAGGAGCCGTGATGAGTATTGGAACGCGCGCCGCCGCGTGCACGTCCTGCGGAAAGCGCCTGAGTCGGAAGCAGTGGTATTATCGCAACAATAAGTATTTCTGCACGAAGCGGTGCTGGGTGACGGAATCCAGCAAAGCCGCGGCGGAACAGACGGCGAAAGGCGCGAAAGACGCCCCAGCCGCGAACGAAGCGAAAGCAGCGCCTGCGGCCAACAAAGACTAGCAAGCCATGGCGGAGTGCTTGTTCTGCCGCATCGCCAATCGGCAACTGCCAGCGGCTGTCGTCGGAGAAGCGGAGGGCGTGCTGGCCTTCAACGATATCAACCCGCAAGCACCAATCCACATCCTCATTATCCCCGCAGATCACATCCCCACGCTGGCTGATATCACGCCTGCCCATGCACCGCTCCTTGGCCGTATGATCGGCTTGGCGAATGACCTGGCTCGGCAGCATCGGCTCGCCGACTCCGGCTATCGCGTGGTCATGAACTGCGGGGCCGGGGCAGGGCAATCGGTGTGGCATCTGCATCTGCACCTCTTAGGAGGGCGCCGCTTCACATGGCCACCAGGCTGATGAAACAGGAACGACGCGGGCATCCTCGTATTCCTGAGCAGGTCGAGCTGTCCTTACAGCATGACCGCGCAGCGCTGCAGGCGGAAACCAAGAATCTCAGCGCCTCCGGGGTGTATTGCATGGTAGACTCATTTCTCCCCCCGATGACTAAATTGCAGGTGGACTTTGCGCTGCCGCACGGCGCCTCTGCGGCGCGCATCCGCTGCACCGGTGTTGTGGTGCGCGTGGATCCCATCCTCTCAAGCCTGGACCGGTGGCGCTATTCGATCGGCATTTTCTTTTCCGATCTGTCAGACCGGGATCGCTCAGCGATTGCCCACTACGTCAAACAGCGTCTATCACAAGCGGCCTCATAACCCGTGTGGTGGATTGTTCCTGGCGGCATGGGTCTTGCGATGATCGCGTGGAGCGTCTACACCACGCGACGGCTCCTGTATCCTGAGCGCCGCGCCATCCCGCCGCCCTCGCCGCTGCCCGATCACCTCGTTTGGACCTTCACGGCCCCTGATGGAGCGACCTTCGAGATCTGGGCGCTTGAGGTCCCTTCGCCGCGCGCCCGCATCCTCCTGTATCACGGCTATTTCGCGAATCGGTTCCAAGTGCTGCCGCTGGCTGCAGCGCTGCGCGAGCGCGGATATGACGTGCTCCTGCCTGAGCTGCGCGGCCACGGCGCGCGCCCAGGCCCGTTTACCTTTGGGGTGAAGGAAACCGAGGAAGCCGGCGTCATCCTTCGCTGGTGCGCGCAGCGCGACGGGGTCGGCCGCGCCGTGCCGGTTGCCATCGCCGGCTTCTCCAGCGGCGCGATGGTGGCCTGCCAGATCGCGCAGCGGTACCCGCAGCAGGTGCACGCGATGGTCGCCGACTCGCTCTTTCCTCGGTTCTTTGATCTCTTGGCCCAGCGCCTTCGAGAGGATCATGGCGTGCCGCGCTGGCCGTTCGCCTGGCTCTCGTGGTGGAGCCTCCAACTCGCCTTACAGACGCGCCTCGGCGCGCGCGAGCCGGTGGCCATCGCGTCCTCCATGTCGCAGCCGCTGCTGGCTATTCATGGAGGGCAGGACCGCTGGATCTCGCGCGAAGCCGTGCTGCGGTGGTTCGACCGATGGGCCGGGCCAAAGCAGCAATGGGTTGAGCCCGAGACAGCGCACGTCCAGATGTTCCATCATCATCCTGAGGAATACGTGAGGCGCGTGACGGCGTTTTTGTCCCAAGCGCTGCCGGCATGAGCGTGGTATCATCATCTCGGGGCATGAAGGGGGTTCCGATCATCATCGCGCATCGAGGAGCATCCGCTGTGGCACCCGAGAGCACGAAAGCCGCCATCGCCGCGGCGTGGGCTGCGGGTGCCACGATGGTCGAGCTGGATGTGCAGATGACCCTCGACGGGCGGCTGGTCGTGTTTCATGATGCGCACCTGTCCCGCACGACGAACGGCCGCGGACGGCTCGCGAAGACATCCTACCGTACGCTCGCACGTCTTGACGCCGGATCCTGGTTTCATCCGCGCTTTGCCGGGCAACGCATTCTGCTGGTCTCCCAGGCCATGCGATTGATTCCACGATCCCGGCAGCTGAATCTCGAAGTCAAAGCCACCGCGCAGCCTCGCCGGGTGGTGAAACAGCTCCTGCCGCTGACTCGGCCGATCCGCCAACGCCTGCTGGTCTCCTCGTTTGACCGCGGCGTGCTGCAGCAGCTGCGGGCCGTGGCGCTTCCCTCGGCGCTGATCTGTGCGACGCGCGCTGACCGCGCCCTGCGCGAGGCGATCCGCCTCGGCTGCGCGGCCTGGCACCCGCAGGTGTCGCTGGTCACCCCTCGACGCATCGCGAACGCCCACGCGGCGGGAGTGCGCGTCCATGTCTGGACCGTCGACCAGCCCGCGGAGGCCAGGCGGCTTCGCCGGTGGGGCGTGGATGGCATCTTCACCAATGACCCCGCCCGACTCCGAAAGGCTATCTCCTAATGGCGCAGGAAGCGTCCCGACCGCAGGATAAGGTCATCATCTTGAAGCGCGTGCCGATTTTCTCCTCCTGCACGGAGGAGCAGATCCACCTGATTGCGGATCGGACGCGGCTCGTCGAATATAAAAAGGGCGAATACGTGTATCGGGAAGGGGATCCAGCCGACGCCTTTTACATCATCGGCTCCGGACGGATGCGCGTCTTTGGTCTTGAGGGGGAGCAGGAGCGCACGCTGACCTTTCTGCACAACGGGGATTCCTTCGGCGAGATTTCGCTCTTGACGGGCGAGACCCATTCGGCGACCGTCCAGGCGATGAATGATACGCTGGTCTTGCAGCTGCAAAAGCAAGACTTCGACGACGTGATCAGCCGCATTCCCTCCCTCACACTGCATCTGTCGCGCCTGCTGTCGAAGCGATTGCGAGCGCGCGAACGCGGCGGCGAATTCTCGGAGGCCACCATCGTCGCCTTGCATAGCGCCGTCACCGGGGTGGGCAAAACCTGCTTTGCCGCGGGGCTGGCGACGCATCTGCTGCGCGAGACAGGCAACACCGTGGCCATCATTGACTTCGGGGGCGGCGACGGCGCTCACCAATTGCTGTACGCCTCAGCGATCCCCCCCGCGGCCACTGAGCGCGCCATCGAGGAAACAAGCGCTGAGGCCGCCTTCCACTCCGCCGTCTGGGAGCATCCGCTGGGATTCAGTGTCGTCTTCGCGAAGGCGTTGCTTGACGCCTCGAGCGCCGAGCAGATCATTGCACCGCTCCTCAGCTTTCTCAGCAGCCGGTATCATTACGTCCTGATCGATCTGCCGGCAGACGTCCACCCATGGGTCTTGAAGGCGCTGGTGCAATCGGATGTGGTCTACATGATGCTCAACCCGGCCCGCGAACATGTGATCCGCACCAAGGCGCTCATCCACCAACTGCAAACGGCGCTGGGCACGCTGGAGCACCGCCTGAAGGTCGTCGTGAACATGAAGGAGGCCGCGACCGAGGCCATGACGCTGGCCGACGTCACGCAGCAGCTGGAGCATCCGATCGATGTCCTGCTGCCAGCCCTGCCCGCCATGCCCCATCCGCTGACGACCGAAACGCTCTCCCGCCTGCTCAATGAACGAACGGGGGGGTATTCCAGCGCCATCCGCTATGTCGCCCGAGAGCTCGGCGGCCTGCTGATTGGCTTGGCCCTGGGTTCCGGCGCAGCGCTCGGTCTGGCCCATATCGGGGTGCTGAAGGTGATCGAGCGGGAAAAAATTCCCATTGATATCATCGCCGGCTCGAGCATCGGCGCCTTGGCGGCCGCCCTCTGGGCCTCAGGAAAATCGGCCACGGACATGGAGCAGCTAGCGCTAAAATTTAAGAATCTGTGGGACATTCGGCAGATTTTTATCTTGGATCTTGGCATTCCGGTCTTCAGCTTCATCATCGGATGCGCGGCCGGCGCGCTCGTGGGATGGCTGGCGCACTCGATCTGGACCGGCATCATGTTCGGCTTTGTCCTCTGCCTCGGCATCGGCGTGACCTTTGGGCCGCTGGTGGGAGGACCAATCCAAGGGGCCCGGTTGATGAAAAAGTTCCAAGACGATTTCGAAGGAAAGTCCTTTGCGGATACGTGGCTGCCGTTGAAGGTGATTGCGGCGAACCCGATGGCCCGCGAAGAGGTGGTGTTCGACTCCGGCCCGCTGGCGGATGCGGTCCGCGCCTCGGTCTCGATTCCCGGCATCTTTAAGCCGGTGGTGCGCAGGGGCAAGATCTGCTTGGATGGCGGGGTGGTGAATCCGGTGCCGGTCAGCGTCTTGAAGCGGGCCGGCGCGCACCGCGTGATCGCCGTCAACGTGTTTCCCACCACACCGGAGCTCATCGCCAGCCAGCACGACATGCAGCGCCGAAAAGCGGACCGCGATGCCGCGCTCGCCTCCCGGAGCCTGCCGATCCGCCTGCTGGTCCGGCTGCGGCAGGAATTGGTGCGGTCGGTGTCCCCCCTGATCTTCGATGTGATCATGCGCTCGATGCAGTTCATGGAGCATCAAATCGCGGAGATCTGCTGCCGGGACGCCGACATCACGCTTCGCCCAACCCTGCCAGGCTCCCATTGGCTGGAGTTCTATAACCCGGAGAAATTCATCAACCGCGGCGAAGAAGTGGCGTTGCAATATCTTCCGGAGCTGAAACGCATCACGAGAATGCGCAGCGTTGACAATAACTACCAACCTCAGTAGGATGTGACGATGATGCGCGACGTCGTTATCGTGGATGGCGTTCGGACCCCGCAGGGCGTCTTCGGCGGCGCGCTGAAGCAGCTGACCGCGCAAGCCCTCGGGGAAGTCGCCATGCGCGAGCTGCTGAAGCGGACCAATCTGAAGCCCGCCGATGTCGAAGAAGTCATCGTGGGATGCGTCGGGCAGGGTTCGGACGCCCCGAATATCGCGCGCGTGATCGCCTTGCGCTCCGGCGTGCCCATCCAGACCCCCGGCTACACCGTGCAGCGCAACTGCGCCTCCGGCCTGCAAGCGATCATGGGTGCGGCCCAAAATATCCTCTGCGGCGACCGAGACATCCACATCGCCGGCGGCGCGGAATGCATGAGCGCGTCCCCGTACGTGAGCCGTGATCTGCGCTGGGGCAAGCGCCTGCGCCATGCCGAGATGATCGATTCGATCTGGGAAGGGCTCACCGACCCTGTCTGCGGCCAGATCATGGGGCAAACCGCGGAAAATTTGGTGAAGGAATTCTCGATCAGCCGCGCGGATCAAGATCGCTTCGCGCTCCTCTCGCATCAGCGCGCCTTTCGAGCCACCCGCGAGAACCGATTCAAAGATGAGCTGGTTCCCGTCATGGTGCCGAAACGGGCGATGGGACGGGACCTGCCGCCTGAACCGTTCACCCAGGATGAAGGCATCAATCCCGGGCTCACGGAGCAAGTGCTCAGCCAATACCCGGCGGTGTTCCAGGACGGCGGCACCGTCACACCCGGCAATGCCTGCTTCAACGCCGATGGCGCCGCCATGACCCTGGTCATGCCGGCGGAAAAGGCCAAAGCCTTAGGCTATCAGCCGCTGGCCAAAATTCGCGCCTATGCCGTCGCCGGTCTTGAGCCGCAGCGCATGGGGCTTGGCCCAACGCTGTCAGTGCCCCTCGCCTTGCAGAAAGCGAATCTCACGCTCAAGGACATCCAACTCATTGAGCTTAATGAGGCCTTCGCCGCCACGTATCTGGCCTGTGAAAAAGTCCTGGGCTACAGCCGGGATATCTGCAATGTGAATGGCGGGGCCATTGCGTTGGGCCATCCGGTGGGGGCGACCGGCACTCGCTTGGTCGTCACGCTGCTTCATGAGATGAAACGGCGGAACCTTTCGCTGGGGCTCGCGACGGCCTGCGTCGGCGGCGGCCAGGGCGTAACCATCATTTTCGAGCGAACATAACATCTGACACCATGTACATTTATAAGACGGCGGTGGTCGGGGCAGGAGCGATGGGCGCGGAAATCGCCCAGGTCATCAGTTTCAGCGGCGTGCCAGTCCTGGTGAAGGACGTGGACCAACCCCAGGTCGACAAGGGGCTTGCGACCATCCGCAAGATTTATCAGCGCCGGGTCGACCGCGGCAAAATGACGCAGGATGAGCTGGAGAAGAAAATGACGTTGGTGACCGGGGTCACCACCTATGAGAGCTTCAAGGACGTTGACCTCGTCATTGAGGCGGTGCCGGAAAAGATGGCGCTCAAGCAGCAGATCTTTCAGGACCTTGATCGGGTCGTCCCGGCCACCGCTATCCTCGCTTCGAACACCTCGTCGTTGTCCATCTCAGCCTTGGGCGGAGTCACCACGCGGCCGCATCACGTCATCGGCATGCATTTCTTCTATCCGGCCCACATCATGAAGCTGGTCGAAGTGATCCCCGGGTTAGCCACCTCCGAAGAAACCACGGGCGACATTATGGGGTTTGCGGAAAGCCTGCGAAAGCTGCCGGTGCGCGTCAATGAGTGCGCCGGGTTTCTGGTCAATCGCATCCTGATGCCCTACCTGAACGAAGCCGCGTTCTGCGTCCAGGAAGGCGCCGCCACTCCCCGGCAGATCGATGAGGCGATGGTAGCGTTCGGCTTTCCGATGGGGCCGTTTACCCTCGTCGATAATTTGGGGTTCGATGTGTGCCGGGAAGTCGTCCATGTTTTGGTGGATGCCTACGGCTCTCGAATGCGCCCAGCCGAGATCTGGGATGCGTTGTATCAACTGAAACGCTATGGCGTGAAATCGGGTGCCGGCTTCTACCTGTATGGCGACAACGCCGGCCAGCCTGACCAGGCCCTTGAGGCTGCGATCCAACCGCTGCGCAGCCGGCAGAAAGCGCCGGCATCGTACAGCGATCATCGCCTCGTCCTGCCCATGATCAACGAAGCGATCCGCTGCCTTGAAGAGCACGTCTGCACCGCCGCCGATGTGGACTTGTCCGTCATCGCCGGCTTGGGATTTCCGCAAGACAAGGGGGGCATCTTGCATTACGCCGATGCGGTGGGCCTTGACACGATCCTGGCCGAGCTCGAGGGATTCGTAACACAGTACGGCGAGCGGTTCTGGCCCTGCCCCTTGCTGAAGCGCCATATCGCTGCCGGCCACCTGGGCAAGAAAACGAAGAAGGGATTTTTCGACTACCCTTAACTCTCAGGAGTCTCAATGGCCCTCCCGCAAGGTGAACACGTCAAGGTCGTGATGGAGGAACGCGTGGCCGTGGTGACGATTGATCATCGCCCCGTCAACGCGCTCAATCGGCAAACACTGCAAGAATTGGGCCAGGTGACTGACGCGCTCAACGCCGACCCCACCGTCAAGGTCGTGATTCTGACGGGTGCCGGGTCACTCGCCTTCGTGGCTGGCGCTGACATTAAAGACGTGAGCCAACTCACCTCGACGCAGCAAGCGCAAGAGATGGCTTCACTCGGCCAAACCGTGTTCTTGAAACTGCAGCGGCTCGGAAAACCGGTGATCGCCGCCATCAACGGCGTGTGCCTTGGCGGCGGCCTGGAATTGGCCATGGCGTGCCACCTCCGCATCGCCGGGGATCGCGCCCGCTTCGGTCAACCCGAGGTCAATCTGGGCATCATCCCGGGGTGGGGCGGCACGCAGCGGCTGCCGCGGTTGATCGGCAAAGCCAAAGCCACGGAATGGATTTTGACCGGCGACATGTACACGGCTCAAGAAACCGCCCGGCTTGGGCTCGTCAACCTTCTCGTGCCTCAGGACCAGGTCCTGAAAACCGCGAAAGATCTTGCGCGGAAACTCGCCGCCAAAGGCGGGGTGGCGATCACCCAAGCGCTGACCGCCATTGAAGCGGGCCTGGACCATCCGCTGGATGAGGGGTTAGCCGTGGAAGCCGCCGCCTTCGGCCAGGTGGCCATCAGCGAAGATAGCCAGGAAGGTATCAAGGCGTTTTTGGAAAAACGCCAGCCGCGTTTTCAGGACCGGTAGCATGGCCGATCCTCACACCCTGCTTGGGAGCAACGCTCCAGAAGCCCTCGAAGTCACGGAAGCCGCACGGCAAACCGAATGGCGGTACCCCAGCATGGTGGCCGATCTGTTCATGGGCCGCGTGCGCGCCGATTTATGTTTCCCGTTCCCCGAACAGCCGGAGGAGGACCGTCGGATTGGCGACGCGTATCTGGAGCAACTGAAAGCGTTTCTCAAGCAGCACATCGACCCTGATGAAATCGACCGCACCGGGGAGATCCCAGCGTCGGCGATCGAAGGCCTGGCACGGCTGGGATGCTTCGGCCTGAAAATCCCACAGCCGTACGGGGGATTGGGGTTTTCACAGACGAATTATAACCGGGCCATGGAGCTGATCGGCAGTTATTGCGGCTCCACCGCCGTGTGGGTCAGCGCGCATCAAAGCATCGGCGCTCCCCAACCGCTCGTGCTCTTCGGCACCGAGGAGCAGAAGCGCAAGTACCTTCCACGATTGGCCACCGGAACTATTTCCGGATTTGCCCTGACGGAGCAGAACGTCGGCTCCGATCCAGCCAATATGCAGACGACAGCCGTCCCAATTGAGGATGGCAATGCCTACCTGCTCAACGGAGAGAAACTGTGGTGCACCAATGGCCCGGTCGCGGAGATCGTCGTCGTGATGGCGCAAACCCCGTCCATCATCACGCATGGCAAAGAGCGCAAGCAAATTACCGCGTTTATCGTCGAACGATCCATGCCGGGTTTTCAGGTGGTC
Source organism: Candidatus Omnitrophota bacterium (assembly GCA_016209275.1). Classification (NCBI taxonomy): domain Bacteria; kingdom Pseudomonadati; phylum Candidatus Omnitrophota; species Candidatus Omnitrophota bacterium. Next base: position 24,989 of record JACQWM010000043.1, on the reverse strand, counting down.
CACCGCTGCGAGTTTATGGGATTGCGGGGCATTCAGAACGGGGTGCTGCGATTGACCAACGTCCGCGTCCCCAAAGAGAATATCGTCTGGGGGCTGGGGCAAGGCTTGAAGCTCGCCCTGGTCACCTTAAATGCCGGGCGCATCGCCGTCCCAGCCTCCTGCGCGGGATTAGCGAAGCGGTGCGTGCAGATTACGCGCCAGTGGGCCAAGGAACGCAAGCAATGGGGCGGGCCGATTGGAAAACATGAGGCGATTGCGGCCAAAATCGGCGAAATGGCCGCCACGACATTTGCGATCAAGGCTATGGTGGACCTTGCCTCGGCGCTCGCCGACCGGAAAACCGTCGATATCCGATTGGAAGCCGCGATATCAAAGCTCTTCGGAGCGGAAGCCGCGTGGCGGATTGTGGACGATACGGTGCAGATCCGTGGGGGCCGCGGCTATGAAACCGCCGGATCATTGAAGGCCCGCGGCGAAGCGCCCATCCCCGTCGAGCGCATGATGCGGGACCTCCGCATCAACTTGATCATTGAAGGGACGAGCCAAATCATGCGGCTCTTCATCGCCCGCGAAGCGCTTGATGCGCACATGCGCAGGGTCAGCGACCTGCTCGATCCGCATCAGCCGCCGATGAAAAAATTATCCTCGTTGGCGAAGGCGGTGAGTTGGTACGCCATCTGGTATCCTCGACAATGGCTCTCCTGGGGATGGTGGCCCCGGTATCATGAGCTGCCGCCGCGTCTTGCCGTCCACATGCGGTTTGTCGAACGCGCTAGCCACCGGTTGGCGCGAGCGCTGTTCCACGGAGCCATGCGGCACCAAACCCGGCTCGCGGTTCGCCAACAATTGCTTGGTCGGCTGGTCGATGTGGGCAGCGATCTCTTCGCCATGGCGGCCGCGTGCTCCCGCGCCCAATCCCTCACGCGCCTGCAGCCTTCCGAGCAAAGCCCAGTGGAGCTGGCGGAGCTGTTCTGCCGCCTCGCTACGAGGCGGATCCGGCAGAACTTCCGCAGCCTGCGCCAGAATGACGATCGACAATCCTATCGCCTGGCTCAGGACGTCCTCAACGGCCGCTTTCTGTGGCTTGAAGAGGGCATCGTGTAGCGCGCCGGGTGGTGCCATGAACGAGACGATCCCGGCCCGCTTCGATCGCCAAGTCGCCACGCGAAGCGCCCACCCGCTGTTTTTGACGAAGCGCGGCGGCGCCTACCACCCCATCACCTGGCAGCAGGCCGACAATGATGTCGTAGCCCTCAGCAACTACCTGCTGATCCGCCAGGTTAATCCAGGCGACCGCCTGCTGATCCTCTCGGAAAACCGGCCGGAGTGGGCCATGGCCGATCTGGCCATCCAATCCGTCGGGGCATGGACCGTTCCGCTGTATCCAAACCTCCTGCCGGAGGATCTGGCGATGATCGCCAACAATTGCGAACCGGTCGGCGCGATCGCCTCCTCCCCAGATCAGATCAGGAAACTCCTGGCCATCATCCCGCGCGTCCCCTCGCTGCGCTGGATCATCGCGCTCGATCCCCACGACCAAGCCTCAAACCTGCTCACCCCATGGAGCGAAGCGCTCGCCAAAGGCTCAGAGCAGGGCACGCGCTTGGAGGAAGTGCGCCAAGCGCGCCGAAGCCGCCTGCAGCCGGATGAGACGGCCACGCTGCTGTACACCTCTGGGACGACCGGCGAGCCGAAAGGGGTCATGCTGACCCACCGCAACTTGCTGTCTAATGTCGATGCGTGCCTGCGCATCCTGCCGATCACGTCGCAGGATCTTCATCTGTCATTTTTGCCCTTGTCGCACATCTTTGAGCGCATGGCGGGCTGGTACTTGATGCTCTCGGCGGGGGCCTGTGTGGCCTATGCAGAATCGATGGAGACGATCGCGCTCAATATGGCCGAAGCGCATCCTACCGTCATGCTGGGAGTGCCCCGCATCTTTGAAAAGCTGTATGCGCGCATCCATGAGCACCTCCAGCAGGCTTCTCCCTTCAAGCGGCGGATCGCCACGTGGGCCCTGAACGTCGGCCAACGCGCCACGGCCCATCAGGCCACCGGACGACGGCTGCCGCTGCCGTTGGCCGTGCAGCGGTGGCTCGCGGATCACCTCGTCTACCGCGCGCTGCGCAAACGGCTTGGCGGGCGGCTCAAATTCTTCGTCTCTGGAAGCGCGCCCCTCTCCAAGGAGATCGCCGAATTCTTCTATTGGGTAGGGATCATCATCCTCGAAGGCTATGGGCTGACGGAAACATCACCGGTGATCACGGTCAACCGGCCTCCCCGGCCGCGGTTTGGCAGCGTGGGGCAGCGCATTCCCGACGTGGAGGTTCGGATCGCCGAAGATGGCGAGATTCTCACGCGCGGACCAGGCGTCATGCAGGGCTACTACCGCAACCCCCAAGCCACCGCCGGAGTCCTCGTGGATGGGTGGTTCTCCACCGGGGATATTGGCCATCTGGATCAGGATGGGTACCTGTTCATTACGGATCGGAAAAAGGATCTTATTAAGACCGCGGGAGGAAAGTTTGTCGCACCCCAAAAGCTTGAGAGCCTCTTCGTCACCGATCCCCACATCGCGCAGGCATTTGTCTATGGGGACCGCCACCCGTATTGCGTCGCGCTGATCGTCCCCCAGATCGAGCGCCTGCGCCGCTACGCGCAAGAGCAGGAGATCGCCTCCCGGTCGTTGCAGGAGCTGGTCCGCGAGCCGCGAATCATCGAATTCTACTGGACCCTGGTCCAAGCCAAACAGCAGGGGTGCCCGAGCTTTGAGCAAGTCAAGAAGATCGCGCTGCTGGACCAAGAATTTTCACAAACGTCTGGGGAGTTGACCCCAACCCTCAAAGCTAAACGCAGTGTCATCGCCCAGCGGTACGCCTCGCTGCTTCAGAGCCTGTATGAGCCATGAGACGGCTGGCGCTGCTGGGCCTCATCATCTGCTCGGCAAGCCGGCTGGCCTCGGCTGAGGAGGCGACGAAGGAGCCGGCGGATTGGCCAACGGTCATTGCGAAACTCCAGCAGCAGATGTACGACCGTCCCGGCATGGCCTATGTCCGCCAGCAGCTGGCGACCGCCTATAACAACTACGGGGTGAGCCTTGGAGAACAGCGCCAGTGGCGAAGCGCAACGGAGCAGCTTGAGCGCGCGCGGGAACTGGATCCGTTGAATCAGCAGGTCGTCGAGAATTTGAGCACGATGTACGCCAATCAAGCTCAGGAGCAGTACGTCGCTCATCAATTGGTCGATGCCGAAACGCTGATCCGCAAGGCCCTGGCGGCCAATCCTCAACTGGCCATCGGCTATGCGTTGCTGGGACGCATTGAATATGACCGCCAACGGCTCAAGGAAGCCAAAGCCGCATGGCAGCAGGCCATCCAGCTGGATCCACAGCTGCCTGGGATCGCCCAGCAGCTCGCCCAGGTCACCGAGGAGCTGCCGATCGAATCGAAGTTCGAGCGGCTCTCTCAAGCGTCCTTTGACCTGCGCTATGAAGAAAAACTCCAGAGCCCGGTGGGGTTTGATATCCGCGATGCGCTGCTCGATGCCCGCCGGCGGATCGGGCTGGATTTTGCGTGCTGGCCGAAGCATAAAATCATCGTGCTCATCTACAGCGCGGAGAGTTTCCGGCAATTGCGGCGCGACACGCCGGAGTGGGTCGGGGGGCAATTTGATGGGAAGATCCGCGTGCCGCTGCCCAGCGCGCAGCTGCCGTCGACCACGGTCAGGCAGATCGTCTTCCACGAATACACGCACGCGGTGATTGCCGAGCTGACCGGGGTCAGATGCCCTCGATGGCTGAATGAAGGTCTCGCCGAATACGAAGGCCGTCAAGAGGGGGTGAAATCGCTTCATGCCCTGAGCCGAGCGCATTCGGCCCAGCAACTCATTCCGCTGACGGAGCTCTCGGAGCGGTTCTCCACGACCCAATCGGAGGACGCCGCGCTCGTGTACGATCAATCGTACAGCCTCGCGGCGTATCTCCTGGACCGCTATGGATGGTGGCGCATCCGCCGGCTGTTGAAAGCGCTCGGCGAAGGGCAGTCATTGGATGCCGCGCTGACCGACGTCTGCCATGTCACGCTGGCAAAGCTCGAAGGGCACTGGCGCGCATGGCTCCCTGATTTTCTCAAGACCGCGCCAACCGGTCCCGCGCCATGACCCAGCATGACATTGCCGCCATCTTCGCCCGCATGGCAGACCTCCTGGAATATCGGGGAGAGAACCCGTTTCGCATCCGCGCCTACCGCCGAGCCGCGCAGAATCTTGAGAGCTTCAGCGGACATCTTGAATCGCTGGCCTCGGCAGGACGCTTGACACAACTCTCCGGCATCGGGACGGATCTTGCCGCGAAGATCACGGAATATCTCAAGACCAACCGTATCATGGCCTTTGAGCGCCTCAAGCAGTCCATCCCCCAAGGCGTGTGTGACCTGCTTGAGGTCCCTGGCATCGGCCCCAAAACAGCCAAACTGCTGACTGAACGCCTCAACATTTCTTCAGTGCGCACGCTTGAGGCGGCGGCGCGATCGCATCGGCTTCGTACGCTGCCGGGATTTCAGGCGAAAAAAGAAGACAACATCCTGAGAAATATTGACGTGGTTAAACAGGGCAGGGCGCGCATGCATCTGGGGTTGGCGTTGCAGATCTCCTCGCACCTGATCGCCGCGCTGCGACAGATCCCTGGAGTGACGCGCGTCTCAACCGCCGGGAGCCTCCGGCGGATGAAGGAAACGATCGGCGACCTCGACCTGCTTGCCGCTTCCTCAAGCCCTGAGCGGGTCATGCGCGCATGGCGCCGCCAATCGTTCTGCCGTCGGATCCTCGCGGCCGGCAGCACCAAAACCTCGATCCTCACACCTGAAGGGCTGCAGGTGGACCTGCGCGTCGTGGCTCCGAAGAGTTTTGGCGCGGCGCTTCAGTATTTTACCGGTTCGAAGGAGCATAACGTCCGCCTGCGGGAACTGGCAGCGCGAAAGGGACTGAAGGTCAACGAGTACGGGGTGTTCCGTGCGCGAACCAACCGGTGGGCCGCGGGCAGGGAAGAGGAAGAGGTGTACCAGGCTCTCGGCCTGCCCTGGATCGCCCCAGAGCTGCGCGAGGACCATGGAGAACTTGAAGCCGCCAAGGCCGGCCGCCTGCCCCAGCTGGTCGAGGCCGGCGATATCCGAGGCGACTTTCACATCCACACGAATTGGTCTGATGGAAGCGACCGGCTCGAAGCCATGGCGAACGCCGGCAGAGCGCGCGGCTACCAGTACCTGGCGATTTGCGACCATTCTCAGTCGCTGACCATCGCCCACGGCATGTCCGTGGCGCGCTTGCGCCGGCAACTGGGCGAGATCCGAAAGCTGAATGAACGCCTTAGCCCATTCCGGTTGCTCACCGGAGCGGAGGTGGATATCCTCAACGACGGCTCCATGGATTATCCGAATGCGGTCTTGGCTGACTTGGATGTGGTCATTGGCTCCATCCACTCCGGGTTCAGCCAGCATCACACCCGCTTGACGCATCGACTCGTCAGCGCGATGGAAAATCCGCATGTCACCGTGATTGCCCATCCGACCGGGCGGCTGATGGGCCAGCGGGAGCCGTATGCCGTAGACCTGGATGCGGTCTTCCAGACCGCGCACAAGACGCACACCGCCCTGGAGATCAACGCGTATCCGAAACGCCTTGACCTCGGAGATGCGCAAGCGCGCGCCGCGCAGCAAGCCGGAGCCATGCTGGCGATTTCGACCGACAGCCACAGCCTGGATCAACTCGACCAGATGGCCATTGGGCTCGGCGTGGCTCGGCGCGCGTGGCTTGAACCCAAACATCTCCTCAACTGCCTGTCACTCAACGAACTGCTAGCCTGGATCGCTCGTAAACGAAAGCCCACCCGCGCCTGACATGACCTATCGCTCAGGGTTTGTTGGTATCGTGGGTCGGCCGAACGTGGGGAAATCCACGATCCTTAATTATTACTTGGGGGAGAAAATCGCCATCGTGTCGTCAAAGCCACAGACCACCCGCCAACGCATCTTGGGTGTGCTCACCCGACCTGAAGCGCAGGTGCTCTTTCTTGACAGCCCCGGCTTGCACAAACCTGAGCATGTCTTGGGCCGGTATATGGTCGAAGTCGCAAAATCCGTGCTCGAGGAGGCCGATGTCATCGTCGCCGTCATTGATGGTCGCGTCAGCCTCAGGCCGGAGGATGAGCGAGTATTTGACCAAACCAGGCAAGCGCTTGAACAGCGCGCTTCAAGCCGCCAACACCGCAGCGCGCTGCTCGCCATCAACAAAGTCGATGCGGTCAAGAAACCGAAGCTGTTGCCGCTGCTGAAAGCGTGCGCCCAACAGCGCCTCTTCGACGACTGCATTCCCATCTCAGCCTTGACGGGAGAGCAGATGCCGGTCTTGCTTGACGCCATCATCGCGCACCTGCCCGAAGGGCCCCGGTGGTATGACCCGGAACACCACACCGATCAGCCCGCCAGCTTCCGCATCAGCGAGCTCATCCGCGAACAGGTCTTGATCGCCACGCACCAGGAAGTCCCTCACGCGGTCGGCGTCATCGTGGATCAAATCGAAGAGCGGCCGCGGGTGCTGGCAATCCACGCGACGATCCTCGTGGAGCGGGATGGGCAGAAAGCCATCGTGATCGGCCGCGAGGGCGCGATGATGAAACAGATTGGCTCCGCCGCGCGGCAGCAGATCGAGCGGCTGCTGGGAAAGAAAGTCCACCTGGGCCTCTGGGTCAAAGTCGCCGAGAACTGGCGGGATAATGAGCGCGTCTTGCGACAATTGGGGCTCTTCCGGTATGTTTCCGAAGGAAAAGATGTTACAATACAAGATCATGGCAACCCTGAGTGAACGACTGGACACCGACTACAAGACGGCGATGAAGGCCGGGGACCGCACCCGCATTGATACCTTGCGGCTGCTGAAGGCGGGCATGCAGAAAGCGGCCATTGAGAAGCGAAAGCCGACCCTGGAAGATTCGGAAGTCCTGCAGGTCTTGGCACAGCAAGCGAAACAGCGCCATGAAACCATCGAATCGGCGAAGAAGTCGAACCGGCAAGACGTGCTGGCCCAAGCGACGGCTGAGCTGGCCATCGTGCAGGCGTACTTGCCGACACCGTTATCTGTCGAAGACATCCGCACGCTGATTGATGAGGCGATCAACACCGCAGGGCTCAATCAGGGACAGATCATGAAAGCGGTCATGAGCAAAGCGGTTGGCACAGCCGACGGGAAGCTGGTCAGCCAGCTGGTGGCTGAGCGCTTGAAGCAGAGTCGGGCGTAATGGCGGCGACCACCGCCGCCCCGAGGAAAGGCCGCCCCAAAGCCCTCATCAATCCGGATAGCTGCACCGGCTGCGAAGTGTGCATCGCCGTCTGCCCGGTCGATTGCATCAGTAAACAGCCTGGCCCGGAGCATGCAGGGGTGAACGCCACGTGCATCATCGATCAACCGAAGTGCATCGGCTGCTTCCTGTGCGAGAAGATTTGCCCGTGGGACGCGATTACCATGGTGCCACCCCAGGATCCCCCTCATGGATGAAGCAGGGAAGAGCCCAACGCCAGCTCAACCTCAGCCGGCAACGCCTGTCGGCCTGCTGTCTATTGACGACTTTAAGAAGCTCCAGCTTCGCGTCGGAATCGTCACATCAGCGCAGGACCATCCGAACGCCGACCGGCTGCTAATCCTCTCGGTTGACATCGGCGAACCCACCCCGCGGCAGCTCATCGCCGGCATTCGAGGCTCCTATCAGGCAGCGGATCTCATCGGCAAGCACGTCGTCGTCGTGGCGAATTTGAAACCGGCGATGCTGCGCGGTGTCGAAAGCCAAGGGATGGTGTTGGCGGCCTCGGATAGCGCTTCGATTATTCTGGTCGCTCCTGAGCGGCCGATCGCGGCCGGCAGCCAAGTCAAATAACCGATTAACCGGAATCCCCCGCTCGTGATTGTCCTCGAAGTCGCCTTCTTGGCCATCTTTTGGACGTGGGTGGCATGCGCCATCCTGTTTCTCCGGAATACCCTCATGCCGCGGCTGCCGTTGACCATGACCCCTGAGTCCTTCGGCATGGCCGCTGAAACGATCCGGTTTCCCGCAACCGACCGCCTAGAGCTTGAAGGCTGGAACATTCCCGGCCAGCCTGCTCAACCGTGGATCATTCTCTGTCATGGGCTCGGCTCAAACCGATCCGACCTGCTCGAGATCGCCGCGGGCTTGCATCGCGCCGGCTTCAATCTCTTCCTCTTTGATTTCCGCGGCCATGGCGGAAGCCGAGGCCGGACGACCTCATTCGGATTGACCGAGCAGCGGGATGTGGAAGGAGCGCTGGCCGCTCTTGGACAGCGCGGCGAGATTCCGGCAGCCCCCTATGGGATCTACGGCATTTCCATGGGCGGCTCCGTCGCCCTTATGGTGGCCGCTCAGGATGAACGGCTTGGGGCGATCGCTGTCGACAGTCCCTACACGAATCTGAATTCCTCCATCAGCCGCCATGTCCACTTGATGTATCCCTGGCTGCCTAGAGTGCCATTTGACTGGATGATCGCCGCCACCTACCGGATGCGCTTTGGCCTCTGGCCGCAGCAGCTCTCTCCAGAAGCCAGTGCAGCACAGCTTGGCCCGCGACCACTCTTGCTGATCCAGGGCGGCGCAGACCCCAGGATGCCGCCGGAGGAGGCCACGCGGCTCTTTGAACAATCCTCAAACCCGAAAGAGCTCTGGGTCATTCCTCACGCAGGCCATTTAGAGGGCTACACGATGGATCCCGCAGCCTACGTGAAACGCCTGGTCATATTTTTTGAATCGCATCTCAAGCGAACCCGTTGATCTGTGTCCTCTATTTAACAGAATATATCTTATAAGACATTAATATCATCAGTAAATGACCCTAGCGTATCCGTTGAACGTCAGTAGGAATTGACGTCTCATCGAGCACCGCGCTCATCGGCCCCCACGGAGTGGTCGCCTTCACCAGCAGCGGCAAGCGGTAGCGATCAGCGGTCACATGCGCCCACAGGCGGGCTCGCTTGACGAGCAAACCTTTAAACGACGCTTTCGGCTCCACCATAAAGCAAGAAAACGTTCCGCGCTTCAACAGTTCTAAACGGGCTGGGGATTGGACCGTCACGGATGTTTGGAACATCTTTTCATCGCTATAGATGTCGACCATAAGTGTTTGCGGAGCTTGGATCAGTTGGGCGCGAAACCAGTACAGCGCGCTGATGATATCCTGCATCCGGTCCGGAAGCGCGATCTCCTTGACGGACCCATTCAGGAGTGATTCATATCTCGCGAGATGCCGGTGATGGTCAAAGGTCACAACTTCATCGGCCCGGTAATGCCCCTCGCGCTGATGTTTGACAAACCGCAGCGGCTGGAGCGTCTCGGCATCCAGATAGGAATCAATGGTGTCGTGAATCGGATAGATGACCGAGAGCACCTCATTGGTATGGCCCTCCGCATGGATGTGATAGGCCTTCCGTCCGTCAAGGTCCACCATGGATGCGACCTCAATCCATCCATACCCAACCGGGATGGCCAACCAATACCCGTGGAATGCCAGACGCTCCCCCACCGCGGGGCGCTCTGGCGGCAGGGAATCGGCGCGTCCCTCTTCCCTGCCCAGCAGCAGCACGAAAAGGAACACGGCCCCAACGCGAAGCAGCCGTTGAGGCCGTGGATCACTCGTCGAAACAATCAGCCTAATCCCACGAATAGTCGCTGAGCTCCATCGGTTCATACGGCGAGGCGAACTGCTGCGGATAGGGGATTGGAAATGTCACCGCCTCATAGAGGCCAAGACCAGTTCGCAATGCCGTCAGGCTGACACCTCGCAACACCCCCTGGCCTAATCCAATAATCGGGTTGCTTTCTTGCGCGCCCAGGTGGATCTGTTTCGGGATCTCCAGCCACCCGGTGAGCACATTGACCACGCCCCGGCCCATCTTATGAATGGGATCCTGCGCCCATGCGCCCGCCGGCAGCCCTAGGACGATCAGGCTTCCTGCAACAAGAAACGCGCGACACCGTCGTTTCATGGTGTTCTCCTTATTCCACCCAGTGGCCATGCTCCCACACGAATTCCGGGCGAATCAGCGGCTGATAGCCGTTCGGCTTGTCGGAATAAAACGTCAGCACCTCATAGATCCCGGCTGCGCCGCGAGCCAATCCCCGCCAGGCCCCTTGCAGCACGCCGACGGTCACGCCAGCCAGAAACCCTTCCCGCCGGCTCACCAGTTCGGGAGTTCTGACAAGCTCAGCCGGGCACGTCGCGATATTCGCCAACCCGCGGCCAAGTTTTCGAATCCGTCCCTGCACGTCAGGACTCTCCTCGTATTCAGCCCGCGCGACACCCGCAATCCCGAACACGATCAGGCCGCATAGAATCCGTGCCCACCGCCGGTTCATTCCACCCTCCTCGGAATGCCGAAAGCGCGAGCTTTCGGCTGTTGCTGAGAGGATCGCACCCACCACACCATGACCCCGCACATGGCCAGCAAGGCCATCCAATTCATGACGCCATTCACCAAGCGATTCGTGCCGATCAGCCAATTCAGCGCCGGGCGAGGAAACTCCACCAAGAGCTTATTCACCCTGGCCCCATACGCCAATGACGCATGCAGCCCCACGGCAAGATAGAGCTGGCCGGTCAAAAAGAAGCTCACGCACAGGATCATCCCGAAAAGAAACAGCCCAAACAACTCAAACCAGGGCCCCCAGGGGCTCCAGGTGGGCGCGAGGGTCTTCAAATGCACGATCGCGTAAAGGGCGCTGCTCACGAACATGGCCACCGGCCGCGAGTAGACTATCAGACGCTGGAGAATCACGCCGCGAAAGACGAGCTCCTCCAGCACGCTGACGAGCGCCATGGCGGGCATGAGGCCGATGATCGTGCCCCAAAACTTGAGCGGGCTCTCATCAATGGACACGTGGTAAGCTCCGCTCCAGAGCCCGATACCGAACATAGCGGCCAGCGTCGACGCGCCCAAGACCACGCCAAAGAGCAATTGGCGCATTCCCTTCCCGGCATCGGCAAACCCGTAGGAACGCACCGTCCGCCGTTCCAGCACCTTCACGCAAATCAACACGCTCGCCGCGGCCCCGATTGACACGCACCGCCGAAACACTTTCCACCACGGCAAGCCGACAAATGGCCATACGATGACACTCAGCAGGACGCTGATAGCAAATGTCAGCAGTCCAAACGTGATCACCGACCACCAGCCGGAGACCGCGCGAGGCTGGAGGGCATGCGCCAGGGGCTTGGGGCTACCGGCTGCTTGTGCCACGAATGAACGCCTCAGTTGATCCTCGCGCCTCCTCATCCGTCATGGGATGCGGTGGGTGCTTCATCGTCCATGCCGACACCGACTGAATCGGCCCGCGCAACCCGCGATCTCTCGCGATTCGCAGGCAGCGGATGGCATCAATGGTCATGCCAGCGCTGTTCGGGGAATCCTCAACCGACAACCGCGCTTCGATTTCAATCGGGCAGTTCCCGAACCCCCGCCCTTCAATGCGCAAAAAACAGACTTTCCGGTCGCGCTGCCACGCCACGTAGTCGCTGGGCCCGATATGGATATCCATCGTGGGCAAGCGCTCCGAGAGGATGCTTTGGACGGCTTCGGTTTTTGAAATCTTCTTCATTTGGAGGCGGTCGTGATTCAGCATGTTCAAGAAATCCGTGTTGCCGCCCACGTTCAGCTGATAGGTGCGGGCGACCACGGCCCCGCGATCTCTAAAGAGCTGGGCGAGGGCCCGGTGAAGAATGGTGGCTCCCACCTGCCCCTTCACGTCATCACCGATGAGCGGGATGCCTCGATCGGCAAATCGCTTCGCCCAGCGGGCATCTGAAGCGATAAAGACCGGAATGCAATTGATCAAGCTCACCCCGGTCTTGAGGCATGCCTGCGCATAAGCTTCGGTGGCCCGCTGAGACCCCACCGGCAGATAGTTCATGAGGATGTGGGCGCGGGAACGTTGTAAGACCTTGTCGATATCAACCGCCTTGGCGTTCGCTCGCAGGAACGTTTCTGCGGGGGGATAACGGAGCATGTGCGGAGCGATCCCATCAAGCACCGGCCCCATCTGCACGGTCACGCCATAGCGAGGCAACCGACGCATGAATCGAGTCGTGCAATTCGGGGGAGCCGACAAGGCGACCTCCAAAGGCTTGCCGACTTTTCTCGCATCAATGTCAAATGCCGCGACCACCCTGATGTCCGATGGCGCGTACGGGCCGACCCGCGGATGCAAGAGCCCTGCGCTCGCCGTTCGACGCCGTCCAGGATTTCGGTAATATTCAAGTCCCTGCAGTAACGCGCTCGCGCAGTTGCCAACGCCGGCGATCGCAATGCGAATTGGAGGCATCATGACGATTTATTCATTATAGGTGTTCACCGTCGACAATTCAAGCGCAGGATCTAGAGCGGCCACGCGCGCATTTCCAACTCTTGGATGGAAATAGAGAGCGCAAAGGTTCCTTGGAGGGGGTAGCGCTCCACCACGGCGCTGTCATGGCTTAGTGCCAGCGCGACCAACACCCTTTCGGCCGCTCGCGTCGGAAGATCATCCAGCGGCAGCGCGAGCTCAATCACGTGATCAAAAGCGCATGACAGTGGTTTCGGCTCCGCCGCCGTGGACCGATCCAAGAACGCCAGCGCCACGGCGTCCTTAGGTTGAAGGGTGATCGCCACATCCTCCCCAAGGCTCACCGTGATCGTCCAAGGAACCAATCGCTTAAGCGCCATGCGATCGACATCGATGCGAAGGTACAGCGCGTGATCATCGAACCCGTAGAGCAGCTGCCGCACGCATTGCTCCGACCGCTGAATGGCGGCGTATTGCTGTGTGAGATCGCAGCGGCCGGCATACAGCCACTCATAATAGGACGTTTCTCGGCCGTCGATCACCGGATGGATCAGCCCGGTTGGCTCAACAAGCCGCTGGACCTGCTTCTGGCGGATCGGCTGTTCGAGCGCTTCGGGAGGTGCCAGACCGGCCTGCCGATACGCATTCATCAGATGCGCGCGGAATAACGCATCAAACTGATCGGCCTGCGCCGAAAAATGCGTATCGCCAAACCACCACATCCAATCACTGCCTTCCGCAATTCCCAGGCTCTTCCAGGCCTCGCGAGGAGGCTCCTGCCCTGCTGCCGGCGGCGGCCCAAGCGCCTCACGCGCCTCGCTCAGCGCCGCCCACGCCGCGTTCTTCTCCGGATGGCCGACCCAGGTGGCGAAGTTGCCGCCAATCCAAGAACCGCTGGAGAGTTTCGGCAAGGAGGGCCATTGCCCCATGGGAGCGCGGTCGAGAAATTCGCTGACGGTCACGCAGCGAAACCGCTCATCACGAGCTAGCGCCTCATACAGACGCATGAAAAATTCGTGCCCATCATCCGGGTAGTATTCCCAGGCATTCTCGCCGTCAAGAATAACGCTCACTAGCGCGGGCGGGCCATCAGCTGGCACCTGGATTCGAATGCTCTCAAGCCGCTTCAGAAAATCGGCTGTCGCCGCCTTGGGATCCCATTGGCTATAGACAAACCCGATGAGATCAGACAGTTCCCGATCCCGAAAGACGATGGCCAGCTCACCCTCACGGCGCTGCAGGACGTGGGGCCGATACAAGTGCGCTGGATTTCGCGGCGATTGCAGACTTCGCCAAAGGATTTCCTCATCCGTCGCCATCCACCGCAAGCGCTCGGCCATCGCAAGCCCAATGACCGCTTCGCTCACGCTGCCTTCAGACGGCCAGAACCCCTTGGGGGCGCTTCCAAAGACTGCGTGGTGGCGCGTGAGCGCTTGCCGCAGATGCCATGAGGCATCGTCAGGATGCCGGAACCCTTGCCGCGGAAGCTGGGTATCCGGCAGCGCCTGCTTAGCCTCATTCATCTCGCACAGCAGCGGCAGAATGGGATGGTAGTAGGGAGACGTGGTGAGCTCCACTTGGCCGCGCCTCAGCGCTTGGCGGTACGCCGGAATGACCTTTCCCATAATCTGTATGTGCTGATCAAGCACGTACTGCTTTTGGGGTTCGGTAAACCCGCTGCCCTGCGCTTCAAGCTTGGCCAGTTGGGGGTCTTGGCGTCGCAGCCACGGATCGATCCACACCAGATTAAACCACACCTGCAAATCACGATACTCTTGCGTGCTAAAACGGCGCTCCAGCGAAGGCCAATCGTCTGAAGATGGGTGCAGGCCGCGCTTGGCCAGCAGATCGTGATAACACGGATAGGGTTGGATCATGCGTTCGATATGGGCCAGGAAAAACCACCACAGCACGAATCGCCGCTCTTCGACCGTCAGATCGGACGCCGGCTTCCTCGAGAGATCAAGAAAGGTATCGGAACGGCTGGCCGGCGGCAGATACTCTTCGAGTTGATCGAGTAATGAGGGTACGAGATTAAAGGTCTGATGGATCGTCGGGAAGGCCTCAAGTCGCTGCACCATATCCAGATAATCTTTGGTCGCGTGCAGACGGACCCACGGCATCGAGCATTCGCCGGTGACCGCATTCCGGTAGTACGGCTGGTGCATATGCCACACAAACGCGATGGATAACGGTTGAGAGATCATGTCAGAAAACAACACCCCCTGCCTCTTACGAGACAGGGGGACGTTGTGTGATGCAAGGACGACTTAGAACTTGACGCTCACCGTCGTCACAAGCTCTTGTGAAGAGGCGTCGTTTAAGCCCCTGTAGATGTTGCCCGGAGCAAACAAGGCGTACAGCAGACCAAATTGCACATCGTCTGTGTAGTTGTACACCACGTTGGTGTCCCATTCCGCCCCGGCATAGCCCCTCCGCTTGCCCGGTTTCGCCACAGTTGAGCTCTCATCGAGGAAGAAGAAGGTCAGGCGGGGTGCGATCGTCAAATCCTCAATCGGGTTAATACTGCCGTACCAGGCAAACTGATGCTGGTTGGTTGCGGCAGACGTGTCACCCGCTTGGGGTGTCGGATAGAAGCCGGCGTTGGCTCCAGTTTGGAACTCGCGCAGCGCTGTCGTGTAGTACCCGCGCGCGATCGGGTCCCAGCCATTTCCTGCCCCGTCAATATCCTTGCCTGACCAGAAGATCCACTCCCATCCCAGTTTCGGGTTCCACGCCGTGTTCTGGAGCGTGTACTCGACCCCAAGATCCCACGCCCACGCTTGATGCGCATCGCCAGCGATCAGAGCTGCATCGCCATCAAGCGCTCGCCTGCCGAATTGGTAGGCGATCTCCCCAAACACGTAGCCGCCTTCCACTGGCTTCGCACTCCCACGAACACCGATCGTGTTCACCGACCCAAAATTATCTGTTGCTGGCGTCGTCGTCGCACCACCGGTGTCCGTCAGGTTCTTCGTACTCCGATCTCTCTTAATCAGCCAGTAGGTCTCAGCCTCAGCGTTGTGATTGTCCAAATGCGTGCTGAAGTTCACACCCTGGAGGGTGACATCGTCCGAACGTCCGACACTCCCCTCATTGAGCTTGATATACACGTAGTCAGCCAGTAAGGGAATATTCAGCCCGCCCATGTTGGACAAGTCAAGCGTGGCACGGATCGCGTCGAACGCCGTGAAGTCCGTGAACTCATTCGCGGTAATGGATCCATGCAGATCGTTCGTTCGGTTCACGATCGATGGGATCAGGTTGCTGCCGAGCACAAATCCCCGTCCCCACGAAATGGGCTGCCGGCCGACCTTCACCGTCAGCGGCGAGTAAAACAGCTCTTTGAGGGTGACATAGCTTTGGCTCACCGCAAAATCCGAGAGGGTCCCTGTGGCTCCGCCACCCGTGGCCGCATCTCGCGCCCAATCACTTTCATTCGCAAGCCTGACAAACGTCGACACGTTCTCGGTCAAGTCTGCGCCGATGTTGATCCCGGTGGTCTGCATCAGAAACCGATCGTTTCGATCTCCGGCCGCCACGGTATTATTCGCGACCGACTTTTCGTCATCAATACAGTTTAAGTCAACACACCGCCTGATGAACCCGCGGACGGTGATGTCTCCGCCAACCTTCACGTTCTGCACTTCCGCCAATGCAGGAACGCTGCCCGCGACTAGACTGATGGCCGCGAGGCCAAGAAGGACTGCGCATCTTCGCGTAGCCTTCACCATCGCCTTCCCTCCTTGTTGTACCTCTGCATCTCCGACCCAGCACATCCAAACTCACATATCCTCAGACGCTCAAAGATTGAAAGGAACTTTTCCTCGCGTTCCACCCGCGCAGGATGCCTGGCTTGTTCCTCCCCTTCCCCGGGAGTCTAAGGACACCTCCTTCTCAGGTTTTCCCCACTATAGAAAGTCTCGCAAAGCTTGTCAAGTATTTTTTCGACATTCCCTGATAAGCGCTATGCATCTTCTAAGCAATTCTAAGGGGCTGTTGTTGGACTTTGCTGGATGAAGTGCGCCTGGGAGGAGTCGAACCTCCAACACAGGGCTTAGGACGCCCCTGCTCTATCCAGTTTGAGCTACAGGCGCATAAGACATAGGATGTTGGAATCACGAGGAACGCCTGCGAAGCTTGCCGTTGGTCTTCGGCGTCGTGGCGCGCGAAAAACTTTGGGAACCGGACGCTGCAGCCGCCGGAGCGGGGGTTTTAGCTCCTTCGGCCGCTAAGAGGGCGCGGAGTTTTCGGATCGCCACAGCTTCGATCTGGCGCACACGCTCGCGGGTGATGCCAAAATGCTTGGCGGTTTCCCCCAGCGTGCGGGTGATTTCATCAATGAGGCCGTAGCGCAGGAGAATGATCTTCCGCTCACGCTCATTGAGCTTCGCCAGCAGCGCATCAATGCGCTCGTGCTGCAGAAAACGCGTGATGTCCTCTTCGGGGGTTGCGCTGTGCTCATCCTGAAGCAAATCGATCATTTCGGTTTCACCCTCATCACCGACCGGCGTTTCCAGGGAGGTGGCTTGGGGCGCATTCGCCAGCTCTTGCAGCCGTTCCACGCGCTCCTCCGGCAGCCGCATCCGTCTGGCCAGTTCAGGGATGGTGGGTTTGCGGCCAAGCTTCTGCGCGAGCTCCTCGGTGACGCGCTTGAATTTCGAGAGCATCTCGGTCATGTAGACCGGGATGCGAACCGTCTTGCCCTGATTGGCGATGGCCCGCGTAATGTATTGGCGGATCCACCACGCCCCATACGTGGAAAAGCGAAAGCCTTTTTTCGGATTGTACTTGGTGACCGCTTTCATGAGGCCGAGATTGCCTTCCTCAACGAGATCAAGGAGGGGGACGCCGAGGTGGGAGTATCGCTTGGCGATATTGATCACGAGCCGCAGGTTGGCGGTCGTCATCTGGCGGCGGGCCCTCGCGTCGCCTTTTTGGATTTTCTTCGCCAACTCGATCTCCTGCTTGGCGTTGAGCAAGGGGATGGACTTGATATCTTTTAAGTACGAACGAATCGGATCCATATATATGATTACACAGATTTCCAAGGATGATTACACAGATTAAAACGCCTTAATAATCTGTGTAATCGCATTTCGCAATCTGTGTAATCACCCTTTATGTTTCTCTCTCAACACGGCTTGGGCGGCGGCCAGCCGGGCCACGGGCACGCGATACGGCGAACAGGACACATAGTCGAAGCCCAGGCGGTGGCAGAACTCAATAGAGGAAGGCTCCCCACCATGCTCGCCGCAGATGCCGACCTTCAGATCCTTCCGCGTGGCCCGGCCCTTGCGAACGCCCAGCTTGATCAACTCGCCGACCCCCTCCTGATCGAGTTTCACGAATGGATCGGCCGGCAGGATCCCTTCCTTTAAATAGTGCGGCAAGAACTTGCCGATGTCATCGCGCGAGAAGCCGAAGGTCATCTGGGTCAAGTCATTGGTGCCGAAGCTGAAGAATTCGGCCTCGTGGGCAATGACATCAGCCACCACCGCGGCGCGCGGCACCTCAATCATGGTGCCGACGAGGTAGGTGAACGTCATCTGAAAGCGTTCCATCGTGTGCTTGGCCACGTCATCGATCGTGCGCTTGGCAACCCGAAACTCATTCGGATGACCCACGAGCGGGATCATGACCTCAGGAATCACCTTGATCCCGTCGCGGGCCAGCTCACAGGTGGCCTCGAAGATGGCTTGCGCTTGCATTTCGTTGATCTCCGGATAGGTCAGGCCGAGCCGGCAGCCGCGGTGCCCGAGCATGGGATTGATTTCATGTAGGGTGTTGACGGTGTCCGCCAACTGCCGGACAGGAATGCCCAGCTGCTTGGCCACGCGCTCCTGATCCTCCGGGGTCGCCGGCAGAAACTCATGCAGCGGCGGATCAAGCAGGCGAATCGTCACGGGCAGCCCTCGCATCGCCTCAAAGATGCCTTTGAAATCGTCCCGCTGAAACGGCAGCAGCTTGGCGAGCGCCTTCTTGCGCGCGGCCACATTTTTGGCCAGGATCATTTCGCGCACCGCCGGCAGCCGATCCTCGGCAAAGAACATGTGCTCGGTGCGGCACAATCCGATGCCCTCCGCGCCGAAATCGCGCGCCACGGTGGCATCGTGCGGCGTATCCGCGTTGGCCCGAATCTTCAGACGGCGGATCCCATCGGCCCAGTCCAGGATCTGCTTGAAACTGCCCGTGAGCTGCGGCTCCACCAGCGGGGCTTCGCCCAGCATGACCTCGCCGGTCGTCCCGTTAAGCGTAATCCAGTCAAGCTCCTTGACGACAACATCACCCACGGTAAAGCGACTTTCCTCCTCATGTACGGTAATCTCACTACAACCTACGACACAGCATTTCCCCATCCCTCGTCCAACAACGGCTGCATGGCTTGTGATTCCCCCACGTGACGTGAGGATGCCTTGGGCCGCGTGCATGCCTTCGATATCCTCGGGCGATGTTTCTTCGCGGACCAAGATGACGCGCGAGCCCGCCTCGGCAAGCTCCACCGCTCGGCGGGCATGGAAGACCACTTTTCCGACCGCAGCCCCAGGAGACGCCGGCAGCCCTTTGGCGATCACGCTGAGTTTGGCCTTCGGATCGATCGTCGGATGCAAGAGCTGGTCGATCTGCGCAGGGTCGATCCGCAAGAGCGCGGCTTCTTTCGAGATCACGCCCTCGTTGACGAAATCGGTGGCAAACGTGGTTGCGGCTCGCGCCGTGCGCTTGCCGGTGCGCGCTTGCAGCATATAGAGGACGCCTTCTTCGACCGTGAACTCAAGGTCCTGGACTTCCTTAAAGTACTTCTCGAGGCGCTTGCCCACCTTGAAGAGCTGGTCGTAGAGCTTAGGGAATTCCTTCTTCAGTTCGGCGACCGGCTTGGGTGTGCGAATGCCAGCGACGACATCTTCGCCCTGCGCATTGACGAGATACTCGCCGTAGAAGACGTTTTCGCCCGTGCTAGGATCACGCGTAAAACAGACCCCGGTCAGCGAGGTCTTGCCCATGTTGCCAAAGACCATCGACTGAACGGTGACGGCGGTGCCAGCTAAGCCGGTGATGTTGTTGAGCCGGCGATAGATTTTTGCGCGTTCGTTATTCCAGGAGGAGAAGACGGCGTTGATCGCCCCACGCAGCTGCTCCATCGGGTCTTCGGGAAAGTCGGCGCCCTTGGCGCGCTTGACGATCTGCTTGTAGTCGGCGACAAGCGCTTTGAGCGCCTCGGCGGGGAGCTCGGCATCGGTCTTCACGCCATGCGTCGCCTTGTGCTTGCCGAGTGCCTCCTCAAATTGTTTGCGCTCCACTTCTAAGACGACATCGCCGTACATCTGGATGAAGCGGCGGTAGGCGTCGAACACGAACCGAGGATTCTCGGTTTTCACCACGAGGCCATGGACGGTCTGCGTGTTCAACCCCAGGTTGAGAATCGTGTCCATCATCCCAGGCATGGACACCGCCGCCCCTGACCGCACGGAAACCAGCAGCGGATTCTTGGGGTCGCCAAACCCTTTCTTCGTCACGCCTTCCAGCCATTTCAGTCTCTGCGCTAACTCGTGCTCCAGCCCCTTCGGCCACCGTCCGCCCAACTCGTAAAATTGGCGGCAGACGTCGGTGGTGATGGTGAATCCCGGCGGCACCGGCACGCCGAGGTTCGTCATTTCGGCCAGGTTCGCCCCCTTGCCGCCGAGCAGCTTCTTCATCTCGGCGCTGCCATCAGCCCGGCCGCCGCCAAAGCGATAGATGGACGTCTGTTTCTGAGCGCCATTGCGGCCGGTGCGCGCTGACGCGCTGGCGGGTTTGGCGAGCGTGGCCGTGCGTCGTTTCATGACTTACTCCTTCGGTTGTTGTTGCAGAATGGTCAATTTGGAGAGGTCGGCAACCCGAGCAGTATACAACACATTGATGGCCCGCATCAACGCCTGACGATTCGTGCGGATTTGCTCATCGTCGACGTTCACCATCACCTTGTCAAAGAACTCGTGGATCGGGTCGAAAAACGTCTCGCCGTAGGCTGCGGTCGCATCCGCATAGGAGCGTCGGTGGATCAGTTGCTCGATGCGAGCTTTGGAGCTGGTGTAACAGCTCCACAATGCTTTTTCGAGCGGCTCCTGAAATAACGCTTGGTTGATGCCCTTCCCGCCATCACGAGTTCCGACCAAAATGTTCCTGGTCCGTTCAACCACTTTCGCGGCTTTGAGCAACGCTGAGCGGCGCTGGTGGAGCCGCTGCAGCGTATGGATGCGATCCATCGCATCAACCAAATCCTCGCAGGGACTGGCGAGCACCGCTTGGATGCAATCGGCTGAAGGCGACGGCGCTGGCCAGGCAAAGGTGAACAACCGCTCCAAGAGATATCGCCGCACAGGTTCGCCAACGCGAAGACGCGCGAACGGAAACGGGCGACGAACGTTCCACGCGACTTCCACAATGCCCTGCGCGGCACGGCGCAGCCCAAACGGATCTTGGTCACCAGTCGGCATAATGCCAATGGCAAAGTAACTCGTCAGCGTGTCGAGCTTGTCGATGATCGATAAGGCGCTGCCGATCAGCGTCTTCGGCGCTTTCTCCGCCAACGGCAGATAATGCTCTTCGATCGCCGTCGCAGTAGCCGGTGACTCGCCGGAGTCCAGCGCGTAATATTTGCCGATGACCCCTTGCAGCGTTGGAAACTCTTTCACCATCGTGCTCACTAAATCGGCTTTGGCCAGTACACACGCACGGCGTAGCTGCAGACGTTCCTCGGTATCAAGATCCCACGCCTGGGCCAGTGTTTCGCTCAATGTCTCCAGTCGCTCGCTCTTCTGCGCCATGGTGCCGATCTTTTCATGAAAGGTCACGCCGGAGAGCCGCTTCGCCATGTGCTCCAGCGGCAGATGCTCGCGATCTTCCTTGAGGACGAGGAGGCTATCGGCCAGGCGCGCATTCAAGATGCGCTCGATGACCGCTCGCACCTCGGCGGGCTTGCCGGGCTTGCCTTCAAGAATCGCGATGCAAGTCGGCTGCAGCTTCCCGCCTGACTCAACGGCAAAGACGCGCTGATGTTTGGCCATGCTGGCGAGGAGCACTTCACGAGGCAGTACCAGATATTTGGGATCGAATCGGCCGGAGAGTTCGATAGGGCACTCAACTAAATGCGTGACCTCATCGAGCAAACCGTAGGTGAGCATTTCGGGGGCGGTCTTCCCTTTTGAGGCAGCCGCCATCCGTGTGACTTTTTGCTCAATGACGCGGCGCCGCTCAGCGTGATCCAAAACAATCCCGGCCTGTTTCAAGGCTCGGTGGTAGGCGTCATGAGATTTGACCGTGACGGCTTTGGGCTGCGTTGGCAACCCCACCATCGTGCGCGACGGGGTGCTGGAAAGACGCCCGAGCTGATAGCGAATAGGCGTCGTGCCATACAGCGCAAACGTCCAGCGGATGGGCCGAGCAAATCGCAGGGAGCTTGCATCCCACCGCATGGTTTTGGGCGCGCGCAACGCCGTCACGAGCTGAGGCAGGAGTGTTGAGAGGACCTGCGGCGTTGGCGTCGTGCTGGAGGACTTGAGGAAAAAGACGTATTCGCCTTTCTCAGAGGACACGAGCTTCACATCGCTGAGCGCCCCGCCGCGTGACTTGAGAAACCCAAGAAGGGCCGGCGTGGGCTTACCGTCTTTGTCGTACGCGGCTTGTTTGGATGGCCCGCGGATTTCCTCGGCCGGCCGACGCTGCACGGCATCCAGTCCCAAGACAACAAGGACGAGTCGCCGCGGCGCGCCAAATGTTTCCACTTTCTGAAACGCCAGACGGTTCGCCTGTAAAAGTTTTTCAGCCTCGACCCTGAGCTGATCGATGAGACCTGGCAGATACGCGGCTGGCAGTTCTTCAGTCCCGATCTCGAATAACAGATCTGAGACGCGGCTAGAAGCTGGGAGCTGGGAGCTAGTGGTCACAGCGTTTTTGCTCCCGGCTCTTAGCTTCCAGCTCTTAGCGTGCTTCAATTTTGGCATTTTGACGTTCCAAATAGAGTTCTGCACAGCGCTTGGCTAAGGTTCGGATGCGAAGCACGAAACGAGGACGGTCGGACTGGCTGATGGCCCCGCGGGCATCGAGCATGTTGAACGTATGGCTGCAGTGCAGCAACTGCTCGTACGCCGGCAGCACGAGCTTCTCCGCGAGGAGCCGCTTCGCATCTTTCTCGTAGCTATCAAACCACAACCGGTGCAGCTCGATATCGGCGTGATTGAAGTTGTAGTCGGAGTGTTCTTTTTCTAACGCAAGATGCAACTCGCCGTAACTTTTGCCCGGGCCGTAGGCGAGCTGATACACATCCGCCGTCTTTTGCGCATACATCGCGATGCGCTCCAGCCCATACGTGATCTCGCAGGAGATGTGATCCAGATCCAAACCGCCGATTTGTTGGAAGTAGGTAAACTGCGTGACTTCTAAGCTATCCATCCAGACTTCCCAGCCTAAGCCCCACGCACCCAGCGTCGGCGATTCCCAGTCATCTTGGACAAAGCGCACATCATGATCTTCCAGCTTGATCCCGCAGCGGCGAAGGCTCTCAAGATACAGCTGCTGCACGTTATCCGGTGTCGGCTTGAGGATCACCTGATACTGGTAGTAGCGCTGCATGCGCAGCGGATTCTCCCCATAGCGTCCGTCGGTAGGACGCCGTGAGGGCTGCACATACGCCGCGCGCCACGGCTGAGGCCCGAGTGCCCCGAAGAACGTCGCCGGATGAAACGTCCCTGCCCCCATCTCCATGTCATATGGCTGCACGATCACGCATCCGCGCTGCTCCCAAAACGTATCCAACGTCCGAATCAACTGTTGTAGCTGCATTTCGCCTAACCTCGGGCCCCCACCCAGCCCGCTCGCTCAGTGCTCGCTCCGGGCGCTCGCCTTGCAGCGAAGCGGCCACCAACTCCGCGCCCGGCTGGGGCGCGATCGAACAGGTGGCCGCAGCTTGACAGCATTCGCTGCCGGCTCGCTGAGCTCGCACATCCGCTCGCCGGGCTGGCGGGGGCCCGATGAACTTCCAGAAATTTCATGGTGACACCAATGTTTTCAACGGTCGGTCGAGGCGCCAGCGGAGGAAGTCGTCGATGCGGGTGTTGAGTGCTGGCATCAACAGTGGATCCAGCAGTGGGGGCTGATCAGCCTCGGACAATGTCGTCAGCACGCCCAAGAGTTCTGGCGTCACTGCCTCGGCCCGCGGATCATGATACAAGCACCGGGGACATAGGAAGCCGCCTTCCCGAGCGCTCCAAAACCCTCCGGAGGAGACCGACGTCTGGCAGCTCGCGCACTCGGTCAATTGCGGATGAAACCCGGCCAGCTTCAAGAGCCGCACGATAAAATGAAGACGGAGGCCCTCCGGCTGTCCCACCCCGAGGGCCAAATGCTCCAGCGAATGTTTCAGCAAGGAATATAGAGCCGGCTCTGGATGCTCAAGCGGTGTCACCGTATCTGCGAGCTCCAGAAAGAGTGCGGCTAACCGCGTCGTGTCCAAATCGCGCTGCAGCTCTGTGAGTGGTGAAAGCAGCTCGCACTGGCTGATCAAGTGGAGCTGGCTCGTGCGCGTGTCATAGAAGACGATGCGGTTAATCGTCATCGGCTCCATTGCGCTACGATACCGATTCGGCTGCGCGCGCAGCCCTTTGACGAGCCCTTTGAGTTTGCCGAATTGATCCGTCAAGCAACTTAAAGTGACACTCGTCTCTCGGAACGGATAGCGCCGAAGGACAATGGCGTCAGCCGTGTGAATTCCCATCGCACCGGGTGAGCAATCGGTCTTCCATCATTCGCATCGTTCGCTGTTGAGCGGGCGTGCGGTCATCATGTCCAAGCCAATGCAGCAAGCCATGGAGCACATACCGCGCGAGTTCCTGCTCATACGGAATGCCGTGCTCCTTGGCATACCGATGCGCCTCGGAAGGGGCGACGAAGATTTCTCCGGCCACCGGCTCATCCTGATACCGAAAACTGATCACGTCGGTCACGCAGTCGTGGTGCAGCGCTTTTCGGTTCACCGCGCGCATCCGCTGCGGGCTGAGGAACGTCACCTCGAGCACCCCCGGCGTTACGATCTTCAACATACGGATCGCACATCGGAGGAGTCTGATCATAGCGCGCGAATTGACCGGAAATTTTTGTTGCGCGTTGAACACGATGATCTTCATAGCTCGACGAACGTAAAGCTCCCATCATCCAATCACTTAATCACCTAATCACTTAATCACTCACTTCTTATGATTGTTCTGCTCGTACGCCTGGATGATCGACTGGACCAGCTCATGGCGCACGACATCCTGGCCGCTGAAGAACGAGATGTTGATCCCGGGAATATTGGAGAGCAATTGCTCGGCTTGAATGAGGCCGGATGGTTTATCGCTGGGCAAGTCAATCTGTGTGACATCGCCGGTGATGACCGCCTTGGAGTCAAAGCCAAGCCGGGTGAGGAACATCTTCATTTGTTCATTCGTGGTGTTTTGCGCCTCATCGAGAATAATAAAGGCGTCGTTAAGCGTTCGGCCACGCATAAAGGCCAGCGGAGCCACCTCAATAATGCCGCGGTTGATGTATCGCTGGACCATATCGAATTCCATCATCTCATACAGCGCATCATAGAGAGGTCGAAGGT